>CAYLKK010000032.1:0-7785 GCA_964384495.1 uncultured Alphaproteobacteria bacterium | reverse complement strand
TTACGGGAATGTCTATTTCAAGAATTGCAGAACATTTAAATCGCTCCAAATCAACTATTTCAGAAGAAAATCATTTGGCTTATCGCCTTAATTTGCCGATATTTTGCTAAAGTGGGATTTGTGTAAGGTATATATTTTAAAACCAAGCTAATATTAACTATTTATCAATAACAAAAAAGTATCATAAACATGATTATCGTTTTATTCTTTGGAGTTTAAATTATGAATAAAAAAGCACAAAACGCAAATAAAGGTGCAACAATAATTGAATACGCGTTAATTGCAGGATTAATAGCAGTTGTAGCTATAACAGCAATGAATAATATCGGTTCGTCAGTACAAAGCAAGTTTTCTGCTGTCGCCTCTACGCTGTCAAGTGCTGGAACTGGCGTTTAATAGTCATGAAAATTGCAATATGCGAATATGAATCAGACTTTTAAAAATGCTGGTATAGCATTGTTGGAATACAGTTTACTCATAGCTCTTATTGTTGTAGCATCGATAAATGCTATTAGTAAACTTGGAGTTTCAATAGAAAAAAAAACGCAACAAATGAACGAGGATTTTCCTATCTCACAAAACAAATAAATGAAAACCTTTTCGAAAGGAATAATATTCGAAGAAATTGCGTGTAAATATCTTAAATCGCTTGGATATGTAATCTTAGCAAAGAGATTTAAAAGAAGTTGCGGAGAAATAGATATTATTGCAAAAAACAAAAATTTAATTACTTTTATTGAAGTAAAGTTTAGAAAAAACATTGAATCTGCAGCATATGCAATTACAGAAAGACAAAAGCAACGTATAATTCAAACTGCTGAAATATTTATTCAAGAAAACGAAAATATATCAAAAAATTGCGATTTTAGATTCGATGCAATACTTTTCTCTCAAACGCGTATCCAGTATATAAAAAACGCTTTCTATACATAGAAAATTCAACAATTCGCTAGAGATTCTATCGCTGAACTCACTATAGTTTTTATATCTAACTGTAAATTTTCTGCATATGATAGAATAGTAACTATCTTGTGAATATTTGAAGCATTACTTGTTTGTAATAATCTTTGTATAATTTTAATAAAAAATAATCTTACAATTTTTGTATGATCTTTTAGTTTGCTTGATTCATATATTTTTAGAAACTTTTGCAAAGCTTGCTCTTTTTGTTTTTTTTGAACAAGCTCAAATATATCCTCAAACTCACGATAAACATCAACAAAATCATTTTGCATTATATACTCGATAATATCAATTGATCCATCTGAAATTTCTATTATTTTATCTATATTCTTACATTGAAATTTAAGACCTTTAATTACAGACAAAATTTCTGAATAACTCAAAGGCTGAAAATGCAAATGAGTACACCTAGATATTAGTGTACCAGGAATATTTGAAATATCGCTAGATATTAAAATTATAGTAGTATCAATTGGGGGCTCTTCAAACGTCTTAAGCATAGCATTAAACACATTTTTACTCAGCCTCTCTATTCCATCAATTAACAAAACCTTTTTTTTTCTAATTATTGGTTTTTTAAAAATCTTTGTAATAAAACCTCTATATGTATTTATCGATATATCTTCATCATATGTAGATATGGATACAAAATCTGGATGCATTCCTTTATTTATTATATCAGATACAACGTCTCTTTCATAACAAAGGACATATTCTTGAGGGACCTTGTCGCCTAATATAAATTTAGACATTTCTATCGCAATTTTTTTCTTTCCTATTCCAGATTTTCCACTAAAAAGAAAAGTACGATTAGTTTTTTGATTTTTAATAATATTGCATATATCTTGAATCTGTTTTATATGTCCGACTATACAATCTGTTCCCATTGTTAACACTAACCATTTATTAATCAATCGTGAAATATTATAAAAAAAAATCGGAGATTTTTGTATGAAAAAAATCGCACTTGTAACTGGTGGGACAAGAGGAATAGGTAAAGCTATCTCTGTAGAATTAGTAAACAATGGATATCAAGTATTTGCTGTTTATGCAAATAACCATGAGGCAGCAAAACAACTAAAAGATCAATTTGGAATAAACGTCACATCATGTGATGTCTCTGATTATCATCAATGTGAACAAGTTGTAGCTGAGATAAAAAAACAGTGCGGACATTATGTTTCAGTCCTTGTAAATAACGCAGGAATTACTCGTGACCGTATGTTTCACAAAATGAGCATATCAGAATGGAATGATGTTATTTCAACAAACCTAAATTCAGTCTTTAATATGACTAAAGCTGTAATAGAAGATATGCGTGAAAATTGTTTTGGACGAATAATAAATATGAGCTCTGTAAATGGAATCAAAGGGCAAATTGGACAAGTAAATTACTCAGCAGCAAAGGCTGGCATTATCGGATTCACAAAAGCATTAGCACAAGAGGTTGCAAACAAGGGAATTACAGTAAATGCAATCGCTCCTGGGTACATAGACACAGAAATGACAACATGTATAAAACAAGAAATCAGAGGATCTATAACAAAAACTATTCCTGTTGGTAGATTTGGACATGTTGAAGAAATAGCAAATACTGTGTTATTCTTATTGAATGAAAAATCGTCTTTCATTACAGGGTCTACGCTCAACATTAATGGGGGACAATATTTATAATTTTGGTGTTTTTTATGAAAGATAGAATCTTTGAGACCTTTGTAGGCTTTGTTGTGCTATGTTGTTCAGTTTGGTTTTTTGTTTTTTCTTATAATAGATCAAACTGGCATGATACATCTGGGTACACACTGGTAGCAAGATTTGACAACGTGGATGGTATTTCCAAGGGAAGTATTGTAAAAGTAAGTGGTGTGAAGGTAGGCGTTGTTACAGATATATACATTGATGAACAATCTTATTTAGCAAAGATATCAATGAATATAGACAACGCTGTAAAGATACCAATAGATTCAGAAGCTGTTGTTTCTTCTGAAGGAATTCTTGGTGGGAAATACATATCATTAACAGTTGGAAATGATGAAGCTTTATTAAATGATAAAGATGAAATTGTTCAAACAAGAGGTGGGCAAAATTTAGAGTCACTGATAGGAAAATTTTTGTTATCACCAAAACAACAAGAGCAATAAATCAAACATGATTAGCCAAAAAAAATCTGGATGGATAATTTTAGATAAACCTGAGAACATTTCATCAAACAAATGTATGTGCAAACTGCGGTCTATTTTAAAACAAAAGACCGGGTACGTCGGCACACTTGATCCATTTGCACAAGGAGTTTTACCTATAGCAATTGGAGATGCATGTAAATTTATTCAATTTGTTAACGATTGGAAAAAAGAATATATTTTTTCTATAAAATTTGGAGAAGAAACAAACACGCTTGATAGAACCGGAATTATTGTTCAGCATAGCGACAACATTCCAAAAATAGAAGAAATATTTAATATTTTAAAGCTATTTCGTGGAGAGATTAAGCAAACACCTCCAATTTTCTCAGCTGTTAAGGTAGATGGAATTAGAGCTTACAAGCTCGCAAGAAAAGGCAAAGAAAATATAGAAATAAAAAGCCGTAATGTTAATGTTTTCGAACTAGAGATTTTACAAGACGATCTCATACAGCACAATACTATTACACTAAGATGTATGTGCTCAAAGGGCACGTATATTAGAAGCCTAGCAAAAGATATAGCAAATAATCTAAATACTTGCTCGCATGTTGTATATTTGAGACGTACTTTTGTAAATTTTATAGATGTATCTACCCCCCTGTCATTTGACAAACTCAGTAGTGTTGAATATAATGAAAAAATTGAGCAATTTATTCTTCCTTGTGAAAGCGCGCTGGACGACATCCCGGCTTTAACTTTGGATGACCAGGTTGTCTCGAGACTGCAAAAAGGGCAACGTGTTTTCTTAGAATCACTAGAAACATCTACAGATGGATCAAAGTTTAAGATTTTTGGAAAGCATGACAATGTTTTTTATGGTGTTTGCGAAACAGATAGCAGTGGAAAAATATTAGTCCCTTTGCGTATGATAATTTAATTATTTGGAGAAAAAGATGTCGATAACTTTAGAACAAAAAAAAGAAATCATTTCTAGATTTGCAACACACGAAGGGGATACAGGATCACCTGAAGTTCAGATCGCTATATTAACAGCAAAAATAAATCTATTAAGCTTACATTTGAAAGAACACTTAAAGGATTTTCATTCAAGAAGAGGGTTACTTGGAATGGTAAGTAATCGTAGATCGTTATTAGATTATCTAAAAAGAAAAGATAAGCAAAGATACTTTAATATCGTAAAAGCCTTAGGATTAAGAAGATAATTTTAGGAAATTTAAATGGAAATCAGGAAAGAAATAATTTGGGGCGGAAAAGTTTTATCTATAAGCACAGGAAAACTTGCAAAACAAGCTACTGGATCTGCTTTAGTTAGTTATGGTGATACAGTCGTTTTATGTACAGTTGCAGCATCAAACGAAGTAGGCGAGGATCAAAGTTTTTTCCCTTTAACTGTAAATTATATAGAAAAAGCTTATTCTGTCGGAAAAATACCAGGAGGCTTTAACAAAAGAGAAGGAAAACCTTCTGAAAGGGAAACATTGATTTCTAGATTAATTGATAGACCGTTACGTCCATTATTTCACCCTGATTTCAAAAATGAAACTCAGATAATTTGCACAGTTTTGAGTTTTGATAAAGAATGTAATTCTGATATTGTGTCAATTATTGGTGCATCTGCTGCTTTAGCTATCTCTGGTTTGCCTTTCACAGATGTTGTTGGCGCTGTAAGAGTAGGTTTAAGTGATGGGAAATTTTTCATAAAAACAAATAGCGAGTCATCTGATAGTCTTGTAGAAGATTTGGATTTAGTTATAGCTGGAACTAAAAGTGGCGTACTGATGGTGGAGTCAGAAGCAAAAGAATTATCAGAAAAACAAATGCTTGATGCATTAAAATTTGGCCATGAAGCAATACAGCCAGTAATAGAATTGATAAATAATCTAGTATCTGAATGCAATATTGAATACTGGAATATCGAAGAAAAGCAACCAACAAATGAATTAAACGATTATTTTAATCAGTCATGTGTGCAGGAAAAAATCTACTTAGCTTACTCATTAAGAGAGAAGAAAAAAAGATACGCAGCTCTTGATAAAATTTTAAAAGATACAACTGAGTTTTTCAAAGAACAAAACAGTAGTATTTCTGAAAATATAATAGCATCTTTTTTTCATGATGTTTGTAGCGATTACGTAAGATCGAAGATTCTAAACGACGGAGTAAGAATCGACGGGAGAAAAAATGACGAAATTCGGCCTATATCATGTGAATTAGATATTTTACCTAAAACTCATGGCTCTTCTATTTTCTGCAGAGGAGAAACTCAAGTTTTAGGCGTTTGTACACTTGGTACAGTTGCAGACGAACAAATAGTAGATGGTTTGTGTGGAGAGTATAGTGAAAGATTTTCTCTGCACTACAATTTCCCGCCGTTTTCTGTTGGAGAGATTGGACGCTTAGGCGCTCCTGGACGCAGAGAAATAGGACATGGTAAACTCGCATGGAGAGCCATTCATCCTATTATTCCAGATCCAGCAGATTTCCCTTACACTATCAGAAGTGTAACAGAAGTTCTTTCGTGTAACGGCTCTTCTTCTATGGGAACAGTATGCGCAACATCTATGGCATTAATGGCAGCAGGTGTTCCAATAAAAAAAGCTGTAGCTGGAATTGCAATGGGATTAATTCACACAAATGACCGTGATGTTATTTTAAGTGATATTATGGGCGATGAAGATCATCTTGGCGATATGGATTTCAAAGTAGCTGGAACAAAAGATGGAATAACAGCACTCCAGATGGATATAAAAATTTCAGGTATTTCTTTTGAAATTTTAGAAAAAGCATTACAACAAGCAAAAGATGGAAAAGAATACATCTTAGGAGAAATGAATAAAACAATTTCTGCATCAAGACCAGAATTAAGTAAAAATGCTCCTCGTATAAAAGTTATATACATAGATAAAAACAAAATAAGAGATGTTATTGGTCCAGGTGGAAAGGTTATTAAAGACATAACAGAAGAAACCGGAGCTAAGATAGATATAGAAGATTCAGGGAAAGTTGTGGTTGCATCTCCATGTCTTGACTCATTAAATCTAACTCTACAAAAAATCAACTACATAGCAGGAGAACCTGAAATTGGTGAAATTTACAGTGGGAAAATCGTGAAAATAACTGACTTTGGAGCTTTTGTCAACTTTTTTGGAAGAGATGGATTGATACATGTAAGTGAGTTTGACGATAAACGCGTAGAATCTGTTTCTGATTATGTTAAAGAAGGACAAACCATTGAATTTATGTTCATGGGAGTTGAACGAGGAAAATCAAAGCTAAGTTTGAAAGCTCTACGTAAAAAGAAAAATAAATAAGCTGTTTTTTATGTTATTAAATAAGTTAAAAATTTCCGGAAAAACTGTTTGGCCTATATTTGAAGGCGGTAGGGGGATTTGCGTTTCTACAGGAGTCACAGCAGGAGCTTTTGCTAAAGAAGATTGCGTCGGAACAATTTCTGGTGTAAATCCTGATTTTTTAAATGAAGATAGAATTCTGCAAAATTGCATTTACAATGGCAAAACCAGGACTGAAAGACAGCGAGAACTTATTGAAGCAGCAATAAAAGGCGGTATTGATCAAGCAAAAATTGCACATGATATATCGCGTGGAAAAGGAAGAATTCATTTCAATGTTTTGTGGGAAATGGGTGGATGCGAAGAAATTTTGACTAGAGTTTTAGAAAAAACAAAACGCTTAATCCATGGCGTTACATGTGGCGCGGGTATGCCATATAAACTTGCCGAAATTGCAGCAAATCATGGCGTATATTACTACCCAATAGTATCATCAGCTAGAGCTTTTAGTGCTTTATTTAAAAGATCTTATAAGAAATTCGTTGAATTTCTTGGTGGCGTTGTTTATGAAGACCCTTGGCTTGCTGGTGGACATAACGGTATTTCAAACACAGAAGACCCTAATAAACCAGAACGCCCATACGAACGACTAATAAAATTGAGAGAATTATTAAGAGAGTTTTCGTTAGATAATATTCCAATAATTTTAGCTGGAGGAGTTTGGAGTCTTTCAGAGTTCTCAGATTATATAAATAATAAAGAAATTGGAAATATAGCATTTCAATTTGGAACAAGAAGTTTGTTAGTTAAAGAAAACCCAATTGCAGAAAAATGCAAGAAAAAGCTGTTATCATTAAAAAAAGGAGACGTTATTTTAAACCAGTTAAGTCCTACTGGATTTTTCTCATCAGCTGTGAAAAATAAGTTTTTAACAGATTTAATAGATTTGAATAATAGACAAATTTACCATTCAGAAGAAGGAACAGAAGAGTTAGTATGTAACGGAAGAATTTTCAAAATCTCAAAAATAGACGCAGAGAAAGCAAAGAAGTATATAAAGGATGGCTTTTCTGAATTAATGATAACACCAGATAATTCTGTAGTATTTGTAACAAAAGATCAATCTAAAAAAATTAGAAAAGATCAAAGAGATTGTGTAGGTTGCTTAAGTGCTTGTAGATTTAGCAGTTGGAGTCAAAAAAATGGAACAACAGGAATAATTCCTGATCCAAGAAGTTTTTGTATTCAAAAAACCTTACAAGACATATCACACAACGGAAATGTTGAAGATAATCTTTTGTTTTGCGGCCATTCAGGCTATAGATTTGCAGATGATCCTCTATATAAAAATGGACATATTCCATCTACAAAAGAATTAATCGAAAACA
>CAYLKK010000031.1:0-7842 GCA_964384495.1 uncultured Alphaproteobacteria bacterium | reverse complement strand
AGTTTACAAAAGGGATTTCATTTGAATATAGAAACGAGATTTTTACACACTATGTAGCAGAAGTTCGTCCGCATCTTTGGACACTTTCATTAAATAATGAATGTAAAATTTTTCAAGAAAAATCTGCTTTAGATATTATAAAAGATGTATTATCAAAAGGAGGTATAAAAGACGTAAAGTATACCGTTAATAAAATGGGGAAGGTAAAGAGAGAATTTTGTGTTCAATATAATGAAAGCGATTTTCACTTTATATCTCGATTAATGGAAGAAGAAGGGATTTTTTATTATTTTGAGCATATAAAAGATAAAAATACTTTAGTCTTATCTGATTCGTCTGCTGGGTATGCAAGTGATAAAAACTTATCTAGTTTGCAATTCTTTAGACAACCACCAAAAGCGAATTTAGGTGCGCATATTTTTTCGTTTAAATCTACATCGTTTCTTGGTACTGACTGCTATGCTGTAACAGATTATAACTTCGAAATATCGACTACTAACTTACTGAATAAAGCGAGCGGAAAAACAAAAAAATATGAATTCTTCGAATATCCAGGGTTATATTCTAAAAAAACTGACGGACAAAAATTGGCAGATATGATAGCTCAAGGGTTGGAATGCGATACTATTGTATCTAATGGAGAATCAACAGTTCCTCATTTTTGTCCTGGGTACAAAATGAAAATGGAAAATCATCCTGATAAAAATTTTAATTCGGAGTATTTGATTTGTAAGGTTATTCATCAATTTGATGCATTGTCGGATGACGAGGTCTATCAAAATATCTTTTGGAATATATCTGCAAAAGCTGAATTTAAACCTATAAGAAGGACCGAAAAGCCTAGAATATATGGGACGCAAACTGCTGTTGTCACAGGTCCATCTGGAGAAGAAATTTATAGAGATAAATTTGGGCGTATAAAGGTGCATTTTTATTGGGATCGATATAATAAATTAGATGAAAATAGTTCATGTTGGATAAGGGTAGCGCAAATATGGGCTGGCAATAATTGGGGCGCTTTATATACACCTAGAATAGGACAAGAAGTAGTAATAAACTTTGAAAATGGGAATCCAGATAGACCAATTGTCGTTGGGTGTGTATACAATGATAAATTTATGCCACCATATCCTGAAAAAGAGCCCACAAAAAGCACAATAAAAAGCGCCTCGTCAAAGGGAGAAGAAGGGTTTAATGAAATAAGATTTGAAGATTTAAAAGACAAAGAAGAGATATATATTCATGCTCAGAAAGATATGAATACTCATATTATAAATCAACGTACGACATTGATTCAAGAATCAAATGATTCGCTTACTTTATCAAAAGGATCTAGGTCTATTCAAATTAACGCAGAAGGAGACAATCCCGGGAATTTGAGTACTACTCTTCAAAAAGGCGACATTAGTACTAAAATAGTTGAAGGAAATTCATTCGAGGAACTCACTAAAGGTAATTATACAACTACTTTAACTGAAGGAAATATGACGACTACTTTAAAAAAAGGTAACGCTAGTTTAACGTTGTCTGATGGAAATTTATCTACTTTGTTAGAAAAAGGTAATTATGATGAGACTCTAAAAAACGGAGATAAAAAAGTAAATATTAAAGGTAATAAATCTGTTTCAATCAATGGAGATTATTCTATTTCTGTAAAAGGAAATTTAACTATAGAAGTGACAGGAAATATTAAACTCATTGCAAAACAAAATGTGAATGTAGAAGGAATGAATATAAAAGAAAAAGCCAAAACAAACATGGCACTTGAGGCTGGTGTCGCATTTTCAGCGAAAGGAACGACTGTAGCAGCTGAGGCAAAAACTGCTGCATCACTAAAAGGAGCTGCTACAGCTGTAGAGGGCAAAGCTGCATGTAATGTAAAAGCGCCTATGATTACTGTAGGTGGCGGGATGGTTCAATTAGGGTAGTTGTGGCATGGAAATTTTTGAAACATTGGATGTTCTAAATATAACAGAAAAAAATGAGGAAATTTCTAATGTAGAAACTATAATTGAGGAAAAGCAAGATCCTGAGCCAATTCCTGATGTAGCTGATGAGAAATTAGAGCCAGTCTTTAACGTAGTAGACATAGACGAAAATATTGTAGAATTTTGGACTAATATAGACGGAGAAATCGAAGGCGATTTATCTATAAAAAATAAAGATCAAGAATTAATAGCAAAACTTTCATTTTCGAGTGGATTACTAAATGGTAAGGCTACATTTTATTCAGACGGAATAATAATTAGAGAAGAAGAATATAAAAATGGACTGAAAAATGGTGAATTAAAATCATTCCACGGGAATGGAGAAACCTCTTCTGTTGAAAATTACAAAGAAGGAAAATTAAGTGGAGTTAGTACAAAATTTTATGATAATGGCCAAATATTTGAGGATGCGTCTTATATAAATGGTAAAATGAATGGACAGTTTGTTCGATACTTTTCAGATGGAAATTTAATGGAAGAATGCAGTTATGCAAATGGAGAAAAAAATGGTATTTGCATAACATACAATCCTGATGGTTCAATTAAGTTAACAGAAGATTTTTCTTAGATTATTCTACTTTATCTCGTAATCTCCGACTGTAACTGTTGAGATATCTGATTTTGTTAAATCATTTGCATATTCTTCGATCATGTCTATTGAAATGCAGTTTATTTTGTCTAGTACTGAACTTATTTCTAGAGGTTTGCCGAATAATATTGTTTGGCTTGCATTCTGTTCACAAATAGATGCAGTGACTTCTCTCGACATTAGCATATTGGCTTTGTACTGCATTTTAGTCCTTTCAAATTCTTCCTTTGTGATGGATGTTTTCATTTTATTAATTTCATCGCAAACTACACTTAACAACTCATCAACTTTTTCTGGACTGGTCGCTGCGTAGACACCGAATAATCCAGTTTCCCTGTAATTGGAGTTGAAAGAATATATCGAATATACAAGACCTCGCTTCTCTCTAATTTCTTGGAATAAACGGGAGGACATACCTCCGCCTAAAATTGAAGAAAATAATGATGCTATGTATATTTTTTCATTTGTACTTTCTATGCCTTTATATCCTAAAATAACATGTGTTTGTTCTAGCTCTTTCCTCTTGTCTGAAAACTTCCCACCGACATAATTCGTCGATATTTCAGGTTTGACTGGATTGTGTGTAGGAATATTTTGCGTGTATCTCTCGACTATTTCTAAAGCTTGATCGTGAGAGCAATTTCCTGCTACAGAAAATACAATCGATGGCGATGTATAGAATTTTTTCATATAACAATCTAAGTCGTTTGCCGTGATTTTAGATACAATTTCTTCTGTCCCAAGAATTGGCATGCCGATTGTTTGATTCGGGAAAGAGATATTTTGAAAATGATCGAAAATTATGTCACTAGGATCGTCATTTGTTTGGCTAATTTCTTGTAAAACTACATTTCTTTCCCTTTCTAATTCTTCGTTAGGAAATGTAGAGTTAACTATCATATCAGAAAGTACATCAGCAGCTAAATCAACATTTTCTTTTAAAACTTTTGCATGATAAGCTGTTACATTTCTAGAGGTGTAAGCGTTCATATATCCGCCTACATTTTCTATTTCTTCAGCTATTTGCTTAGCTGATCGACTTTTGGTACCTTTAAATAGCATGTGTTCAAGAAAATGCGAAATTCCGTACGAGTTTCCAGTTTCTGTCGTATTTCCGGCATTTATCCAAAACCCTAAAGTGGCGCTTGACACAGTGTTTATTTCTTGAGAAACAACTGTGATTCCTTTGCTAGTTTTTGATATTTTTGCTTTCATTTTTCCCTCTTCTTTTTATTTATTTTTATTACGGATTTAGTACTTTTAATAGTTTTTATTTTCTTTCTCCTACCGCGTTTTTTTTTAGGTTTGCATGTAGAACTTTTTAATTTATTATTTATTCGCTTTTCTTCTGCACTGTAATACTCACTTATATTTGGACGATTGGGAGCAGTCTTCGAAAAAGCACAGCTGATTATGTATTTCATTCGATCATCTCTCCACTTTGCTGTAGGACCACCAAGTATAACTGCTACAATCCTTTTTCCATAAGTATTTGTTGCGGATGCCGACAAATTATATCCAGATGCAGCTACGTATCCTGTTTTTACACCATCTACATGAAATGAAAAATCATTATGACTACCTAGTAAATTATTATGGTTTTTATGCTTTTTCCCGTCGTAGTAGAAAACTTTTGTTCTAAACAATTTATAATAATTTCTATGATTTCTAATCATCGCAGTTGTTAATATTGCGCAATCTCTTGCTGTAGTAAGTTGCTTTTTATTTTTCCAGCCTGATGCATTTTGAAATACTGTGTACTTTAGACCTAAATTCTGTGCGTACGCATTCATTAATTTAACAAACTCTTCTTCTGATCCAGAAATTTTTTCTGCAAGAGCAACAGCTACATCGTTTGCAGATTTAGTTATAAGTGCTTTTATCGCATCTCTAACAGTCATGCAATCTCCGTGCGTCATATCAAGTTTGCATGGCTTTTGGCTTGTTGCGTGTTTAGTGAAAAAAACAGTGTCACGCATTCTTAACTCACCTGACCTTAGCTTAGAAAAGACAATATACAATGTCATTATTTTCGTTAATGAAGCTGGCTGAGTTTGCTCGTCTGGGTTATATTCATACATAACTACGCCACTTTCTAAGTCCAAAATTATTTCAGAATACACCGGCTTGCAGCTAGCATGACTCACTTCCGAAAACAAGATTAATAAAAACAAAAATATATTTTTCATATAACAAGTATACTTATTTTTAATTACTTACAATTCGCATTTTTTAACAATACGAGATATTACATACTAAATTATAGCTTCTCATGGCTATTTTATACAAGCTGTTTGTAAATTTATGACGTTATTGCATAGCATAGATTATTATATGCCATGCTAAATATTAGTCTGTTTTTAATATATTATATGTAATTATTACACACTAATAATTGGAGATAGATCATGAAAATTTTAAAGAGTCTGCTTATCATTTGTGTAGGTTTATTGATTTGTGATACGAATGCATCGAAACATCGTAAAAAATCACATCAGACAGAGAAAGTAGAACATATGAGTGCACATCATAAATCAAGAGTACACGAAGGGAATTCCAAAGATTCAGAGAAGATCGAGCATAAAAAGCGTAAAAAAGGACGTCATAAAGCACGTCAAGAGGAAAAATTCCAAAGCGATAAAAGTGGTTTATTCGGAGCTTACAATAAATCATTAGAAAAGAAAGCTGTTGAGCAAGCTGAAAGTACAGACGGAGATTACACAGAATAAGTATTAATGTTAAATATAGATATTTATATATGGTGAATCATATATTGAAATATTTTTTTAATGATAAGCCTGATTATCTTTTTACGAAGATATTCAAATTGTGTTTTTTTACATTGATCTTTACATTGATCATAGCAGTTACTTTTACTGCAAATTCATTAGCAATGGATATACCTGTTTATCAACCAACAGCATGGTACGAGTGGCAGAGCTTTTGGAAACAGCAAGAGAGAGTTTATGAAAGACAAAAAGGTGTGCATAAGGGATATGTGAAATTACAAGATGTGGCAAATCAAGATGAGTTCCATTCTCCTGTGATAAGATATTCAGATTCAGATAGTGAAGATTGTACGGATAATTGATGGTTTCTAAAGTTGAAAAATTCAATAGGCTTAGGCTTTTTCGAAGCCAATCTATCGGACCAGCAACATTTTGGAGCATTTTGTCTCTTTATGAAACTGCAGAACATGCAATCAAAATGCTTCCAGAATTAATTGATGAAAATTGTAATAAATTTCAAATTTGTTCAGAAGATAATGCTAACAGAGAAATTGAGAATTTGAAAAAGAATAATATTCGACTTGTTTTTTTTGAAGATGATTTATATCCGCCGTTACTTCGAGAAATTCCATCTCCTCCTCCAATTCTGAGTTTTATCGGGAACAAAGAAAAATGCTTGCATCTATATAAAAAGAAATTTTTAGCAATCGTGGGAACTCGAAATGCGTCTCTTAACGGCATGAAATTAGCGCATGAACTATCTTGTGATTTATCTAAAGATATGTGTATAGTTTCAGGCATGGCTCGTGGAATTGATACTAGCGCACATACTGGAAGTATAGGAAATGGAACAATAGCAATTCTTGCTGGAGGTGTGAATGTAATTTACCCAAGAGAAAACGAAGATTTATTCTATAAAATATCAGAAAATGGTGGAGTGTTTTCCGACGCTCCGTATAATACGCAACCTTCCACGATTCTATTTCCAAAAAGGAATTCTATTATTGCTGGAACGTCTCATGGGACACTGGTTGTAGAAGCATCTATAAAATCTGGTTCTTTGATTACAGCTAGTATGGCAAAAACTTATAAACGGCATATTTTCGCTATTCCAAACTCTCCTATGGATTCCAGAAGCCAAGGATGCAATAAATTGATAAAAGAAGGGGCTCAAATAGTTACTAACAAATACGATATTTATAGCAAAATTTTTCACGAAGATATGCCAAATCAGCAGGAAGATTTATTCACGAGAACTATCAATATTCAAACAAAAATCGATGTTAAATCTATACGAGATATAAAAGAAAAAATTTTGCAGTTAGTTGGTGCATACGAAGTAAGAGTTCATGACCTGCTGCAAGTTATTAACGCTCAACCAAACAAAATTTTACGAGCAATAATCGAGCTTGAATTGTCAGAAAAAATTGTTAGAGATGGAGGCAATAAAATTGCGATTTTGTGTAAATAAAAACAAAGCCTAGAAATATCTAGACTTTGTTCATATGAAAGAATTCTACTATTTAACTGAGGTTAAAGTTAAGTAATTAGAACTTCCAGCTTAAACCAGCATTGAACGAATATTTATCTTTCATCTTTGCATTGTTCTTCTTCGTGTCGAACTTGTACTTAGCTAAAGCATAAACAGAAAGATTTCCGTTGATCGCATAAGAAGCCTTCAAACCGACAAATGGAGCGACTTTTCTGTTCTTAACAGAGTTATTAAAGACGTTCTTTGTGGAGCTGTCTGTGGCCACGACTTGATCATATTTCTCTGTAAATTTAAAGCCAGAGTAAGAAAGACCTAACAACAATTCAGGCAAGAAACGACCTTCGCAGAATACTTTACCGGCAGAAACATATAGCTCAGGAGTTACGCTATAACGCTTCGTTTTTAGCTCTGCCTTGATCTTATCATCTTTAACTGCAGCAATTTCTTTTGTCTCATACGTTGTCTCAAGGTCAAACTTGGTGTTACCCTCTTTCAATTTTGCTTGACCAGCTCCCACATTTGCTGCAGCGGTCTCGACAAGAGTAATCTCGGTATTGACTGTTTTCTTTTTGCTTGCAAATTCTACATCAGCTCCAAGGCCAACCAACCAATCGTTCCCGACGTTGTGTCTGTAATTCACTCCAATTTCACCAGAAAAAGAGTTTAACTTTGTCTTTTTGGACTTATCTTTTTCGTTTTGCAATTTCAAGTTAGAAAAACCAATACCAGCGGAAACGCTAATACCTTCAAAATTGCTCTCAACACAGTCTGTGTTTTCTTCTTGAACTTCGTTCTCAGCGGCAGCTATACCATAAACTAAAGCGCCACACAATACTAAAATCTTACGCATTGTAATATCACCCAATAAAAACTGAGCCGATGGTGCCACAAAAAAACACAAAAAACAACATAAAATAATTAATAATTAATTAACGGCATTTTTTTGTTGCAAAAAATACACACATAACGTGTTTTTTTGTTTTATAAAAAGTATTGGAAGTGATTTGAGACAGAGAGTATTTCTTATCATTTTTGATTTTTTAG
>CAYLKK010000030.1:0-8283 GCA_964384495.1 uncultured Alphaproteobacteria bacterium | reverse complement strand
TTACACAAAAAAGCGCATACGCTTATCATCGAAAAATTTTTTATATTCATAGAAAGCGGTTGAAAATCCATTGAGCAATTATAGCGTTTTGTTGGGATGTGTCAATAAATTGTTTGTTTCGTTTGGTCAAATATGAATGCAGATAAACATTTGTGTTATCAGTATGGCGAACTTGATATAGTTTAGACTGTCTGTAATGCTTGAAAAAATGGAGCATTTTATGTAACATGAAACAATTATTTAGGTATATCGATTATGTTTACTTTCTTGCTCGTTTTGCATTTTATCGTGACATTGCTTTTGATCGGAATTGTCCTTATTCAAAGACATGAAGGTGGCGGCTTAAGTGCTGGTTTGAGTTCTGCTGCAAATAATCTTGTGTCTAGCAGAGGGCAGGCTAACATTTTAACAAAAGCTACTGCAATTTTGATGATTATATTTGTTGTAAATTGCTTAGTAATGGCTAAAATTGCAAAAACTACGCATAAACATACGTCAATTTTCAATTCTAAAGAGCAGGAGTTAACTACAACTGGGTCAGAGTTTTCTCGTGTTATGAGTAAAACGTTAAATGCGAAAAAAAGTGAGAAAAAACAACAGGACGACAATAGTAAAAAATCTGAAAATAAACAGTAATGTTAGTGGAGATATCTGATATGGATAGCAAAGTAGTTTCTGTATGCGGTATTGAAATATCGAATAATCTTCCATTCACTATGATTGCTGGGCCATGTATGATGGAGAGTAGAGATCATGTGATGACAATGGCTGAAATAATTAGTGAGATTTCACAAAGATTGCATAGGCCTTTTATATTTAAAACTTCATTTGATAAAGCGAATAGAACGAGTATATCAGGTAAGAGAGGAGTAGGATTTGCAAAATCTTTAGAGATTTTTAAAAATATTCGTGATACGTTTAAGTGTCCAATCGTAACAGATGTTCATGAAATTTTTCATTGCCAAGAGCTGGCTGAAGTCGTAGATGTTATTCAGATTCCAGCGTTTTTATGCAGACAAACTGATTTATTGGTGGCTGCATCAAAGACTGGAAAATGCGTTCAGGTCAAAAAAGGTCAATTTCTCGCTCCATGGGATATGAAAAATGTCGCAGAGAAAATTTCTTCTCAAGGGAATGAAAATATTTTGCTATGTGAGAGAGGTACGTGTTTCGGGTATAATCGATTAGTCACAGATTTCAAGGGAATTCCAGTAATGAGGGAATTCGGTTACCCAGTAATATTCGATGCTACGCATTCTGTGCAAGAACCTGGTGGACTCGGTTCTGCAAGTGGTGGAAATAGAAGCTTTGTCGAGCCTTTGGCTAGAGCTGCTTTAGCTGTAGGGTGCGCAGGGCTATTTATTGAAACACATAATGATCCTGATAATGCTTATAGTGACGGACCTAATATGCTTCCATCTCAAAAATTGTATGATTTTTGGGCGAGGATGATAGAGTTTGATGATTTATCAAAAAGTAATCCATGTTTAGATATTCATTAGAATATGTAAAAAACTTATTATCGAAATATTTATCTATATCGATAAGTTTTGCTTGCTTTTGTTATTTTTCATTTCATCTTGTTCATGGCGACAGAGGCTTGTTTGCATATATAGAAATGCAAGATAAATATGAGAAATTGTCGCTAGAATATAAAAGCATCGCTTGTGAGAATGATAAATTAGATAAAAAAATCGGTTTAATAAAAAATAACATAGATTTAGATTTACTTGAAGAACTTGCGCAAAAGCATTTGGGTATAGTAAAAAAAGGAGCTATTGTGATTTTACGAAAATAAGTGAAATTATTCAAATAATGCGAGAATTCCTCCTCCTCCGCCACTACCAATTGGTTTACATGCTATAGCTCCGTTCCTATAAATTTCTAGTATTTTTGATTTCATTTTTTGTGTAATTAGTCCCCAATTGTCGAAGCATTTTGCTGCTAAATTTATACCATCAGCTAACATGGTTATATCGCCATTTCGAATTCCATATATGCATTTATTTGTGGCAAGATTCATCTGTGAATCTAGTTTTTTGGCACTACTAAAATTCGTGCTCAAAAGAGTATTTACAAGTGAAATGCATTCTCTTGTGTTTTTTTCGCTATCAACCATAAAAATTCTAAATTTAGGTGTAAATGCTGGTTCTATAAATTCATAAAAACATTGTTTTTCTATAATTTGAAAAATAATCGGTTTATTAAAATAAATTGCATACACATCTAATCCGCTACTTTTCCCATGTAGTAAGTTCTCGATTTCTATTGCTAAATCGATTTCATTTTTAATGTTGTATGTTTGTGATATAAATTTAGAAATAAGTACTGATATAGCAGCTGAGCTTCCGAAACCACAACTGACAGGAATATCGCTTTCTACTCTAAATGAGTATTCGCTGAGAATGTCTAAATTAAATTTTGAATTTACAAACTTTATAATATCTTCAAAGTTGTTTTTAAATTCGACTGGCATTGGGTAGCGTTTGTTTTCTTGCCTTTTTGAGGCAAATAATTTCATTTCGTAATTTGTAGCTGGAAATGCTATTGCTTTAGCTCCACGTATTACAGCATGTTCACCTGATAATATAAATTTTGCATTTACTTTGAATTTCATGTTTGTTTTTTATCCATTTTTCAATTCTAATGCTAAAGCATAAATTTTCTTCTTATTTATACAAGTAAATTCGTGTACATTTGTTACTGCATCTTTTAATGTATTTCTTTCTAACTGTTTTTTTAATATTTCACGAATATCAAATTCTTCTTCGCTTTTATTCGTGTCGTTTTTATCTACAATAATTACAAATTCACCTATGCATTTTTCTTCTTTGTATTTTTCTATTAATGTGGATATTTTGTGTCTGACATACTCTTCATTTAGTTTTGTCATTTCTCTTCCAACAAAAACATATCTATCTCCGAATGTGTCAAATATGTCTGTTAGTGTATTTAAAAGCCTGTTTGGTGACTCAAAAAATATTATGCTACTCTTCGTGTTTTTTAATTCATTGAGTGCTGTAATTCTGGCCTTCTTTTTCTGAGGTAAAAATCCATAAAAAAAGAAATTATCGGAACAGCAGCCAGAAACAGAAAGTGCTGCTATAGCTGAGCACGCGCCAGGAACTGGGAATATTCTGATATTATTTTGCATGCACCAATTCGTAATTTTGTAACCAGGATCTGAAATCAATGGAGTCCCAGCGTCTGTTATTATCGCGAAAATTTTATCGCGATTATTATCGATTAACTCTAAATTTTTTTTAGCCATTTCGCGATAATTATCGCAAGATATAATTTTTGCCTTAATCCCATAAAAATCTAGAAGGTGCCTAGAAACTCTAGTGTCCTCTGCGAATATACAAAATGAATTTTGTAGAATAAATAAAGCTCTTAAAGTGATATCTAGAATATTTCCTATTGGTGTAGAAACAATGTATAATCCTGGATGTAAAATTTGGTTGTTCATCCTATCATGCACTTTTTGCAGAATTTTATGAGGTAAAAATGTTTCGTTCATTTCCATATTTGATCACATTATGTATGTTATTAAGTTCCTGTGTTGATTCTAATCAAAAACATAATAAAATAAAAGTGTACACTTCTAGTAGTAAAAAACAATCGAGAGGAATACGTTCACAAAAAAGTAAGGTGTTGGCTATATTGCCAATGTCTGGAGTACATAAAAATTTGGGAAGGGATGTTTTGAATTCATGCCTGTTGTCTATAGACGAGTACAAAAATATTGAGATGCTTTTGGTTGACTCAGCGTGGATAAGTACAGCCCCAGATAAAATTAGTGACATAGTACAAAAATATGACATAAAATATATAATCGGTCCTGTTTTCGGCTATGAGTCAATTAAGATGAAAGGGATAGCTCCATACTCAACATGTTTTTCTTTATCTAACAACTATACTATTGCTCATGAAAAAAATATCATATGTGGTATTACTCCGAGTACAGAAACTATAGCTTTGTTGAATTATGCTGCTAATAATGGGATTAAAAGAATACTTGCGATTGTGCCGAAAAATGAATATGGAAATGCTATTAATAAAATACTAGATTCAGCTAAAGATGACAATGAGGTATATGTTAGAAAAATAAGATACACAAAATTCTCTGAAGACATAATTGAAGAACAGCTTGAAGATGCTAATTTCGATGCTATTTTAGTATGTGAGCAAGTCAGTAAAATAACAAAAGATCACGGTATACCTTATTTAGTTCCTTATAGGTTCGCTAAAAGTGGTGTCATGCCTAAAAAATGCAAAGTGTTTACTGCATCTCCAGATAAGCAAAATTTAGATAGTTTTAGAAGCTTTTTTAAAGCTAATTTCGGAAAAGAACCTTCAGATATAGGTATGGTTGGTTATGATGTATCTAATCTAGTGTTTTCGATGACTGTAAATGGTTATGATAAATCTAGACTTCTATCAAAACGTTTTCACGGGGTTCTTGGCGATTTTGATATAAGTAGAAAAGGTGTTATTAGAAGAAACTGGCAAATCTATGAGTGGAAATAAAAATGTAGATAAATATAGTAGACGTGGCGTTTCTCTACATAATGCAGTACATAATATATGTTCACCTATTTTAAATGGTAAGCCGTGTTATAGCGTGTTTACTGATTGGGATAAAATAGTAGGGAAAAGATTGTCGATGATTTGCTCGCCTGAAAAGATAAATGAGAAATCAAAAACATTGTATATTTCTGCTGAACCTGGTGCATTCTTGGAAATTCAATATTCAGAAATTAGTTTACTTGAGAAGATAAATCTTTATATAGGTTGTAATTTCTTTACAAAGATAAAAGTATCACAAAAACAACGTCATATTGAAAAAAATCAGGATTCTAATACTTTTTTTACGAAAATGGAGTTTAATATAGGAGATGAAAATGTCGAATTACAATTATCGAGATTGTTAGGTTTAATGAAGACAGAGTAATGAGGGGGGAAATGCATAAATGGAATGATCATTTTGGTAAAAATGTTCCAGTAGCTTTATTTTTGATACCATTTGTATGCGGGGTTCTCTTGTTAGGTAAGGAAACAACGGTCGCAAAGAATGACGTTAAGAGGTTAGTAAATAATGGAGTTAAAACTTTAACTGAAATAGAGATTGATAAATTAGATGCTTCAGGTAAGAGTGTGGTAATAAATAATACGAATAAAATTGAGAGGCGTTCTAAGTTAGGTAATTCATCTAGTGTGGTTGATAAAAATGATAGTACTATAATCAAAAAAGAATTGAAATTACCAAAGCTTGAGTATGGTGCTGTAGACGCTCCAAATAAAATTCGGATATATTTATCTCCTACGTGTAGTAGTTGTGCAAATGTGTTTCTCGATAACATAGAATGGATTTGTAATTTTGTTGATAATTCTAATGGTCGTGTTAGTTTAGAAGTTTTGGGAAATATAAACAGTTTGGCAGATAAAGATGTAACTAGAGAAATGTACAAAGTTAATTTCTTTGGAGAAAGAGTTAATGATTTTATGTCAGGCAAAGAGACACAAATTGAGAAGATTGAAGTATTGCGTAGCTTGAAATTGTTATGTTCTGTCTTTAAAAATCAAAAGGTTTGGAAAGAGGCTAAATCCCCAAAAAATGTGCTTCGACAGATCATAAATTATAACGATAAATACATAAAAGGGGATTCATTGTCTATTGATGGAATAGTCGCTATAAATGATGGGAATATCAGCAATGATAATGTTGTTGCTAGAAATGATACGCAAAGCAGATTTGATGAATCGTTGGATAACGGTTTATTAAAAAAATATATGGTAGATTATAAGGAATTCTCTAGAAATGAGAATTTACCAAAGATACATATATTTTTGGCTGATGAAAACAAAGTAGAAAAATTTAGTGGAAATCTTTCACAGCAAAATATCAGGAGTTTTATTGAGAAAACAACTTCTAGATAAAAACTAAACAGTGTGTTTAGTAATTTTTCTATTGCTTATTCGTGGCTAGTGCTCGAAGAAATTTGAGAAATTCTTATTAGAAAGATCAAAAGGAACGACTACTTTTTCTAATGTTAAGAAGCATTCTTTGCATATATCAAGCCTTCCTTCTCGAACAAGCATGTAGTTTAGTTTTTCTTTTATTCTATGTAGGTAAAGTACATCGTTTGCTGCGTATTTTAGTTGCTCTTGTCTTAAGTCAGTGTCTCCCCAATACGACGTTTGCTCGTGTTTGCTTATTTCAATGCCGATAAGTTCTCTACATAATTCTTTTAATCCATGTCTGTCTGTGTATGTCCTTGCAAGTTTAGATGCAATTTTTGTACAATATACGTTTTTTATATTTATGCCAAATGATTTATTTAGAATGCATATATCAAATCTAGCAAAATGAAAAATTTTTTCTATGGACTCATCTTCTAATAATTTGATCAGATTTTTCGCTTTTGCATATCTGTTTTCATCACTGAATTTTACGATGTGTGCTGTACCATCACCTGTACTTATTTGTACTAAACACAGTCTATCACTAAATATATTTAATCCTAATGTTTCAGTATCGATTGCAACACTATCCCCTGTAATTACATTTTCAGGTAAATCATTTTCGTATAATTTAATCATTTTTATACACATAAAAAACAAAATGATTATCGCTGCATACTGCTGAAATGTCAATATAATTTGTTATTGTATCACGGCTGTTTTATGACTTTAGGAAGTCGCATTTTGAGAATGCTCAATCCTGAAAAAATAAGTGGAATTATATTAAAAATAATGAGAGACAGGATCGATGTTGTTGATGAAATTTTGCCCATAGATGGTAAAAAGGAGGAATATTACAGCAGATGCTATGCACTGCCAAAAGGAAAAACGAAGAACTGATAGAAGAGTTTGCGTCACCAATTGAAAAAGAGCATGGCAGAATTGCACAGAGGATCTGCAGAGAAATAAAGGATATAGTTGTTCTCCTATGAAAAGGCTATAGATATAGCGTCTTGGGATGTTTCAAATTGATGCATAATATATCGCAATTTTTTCTTTAATTTTGCCCAAAATCGTTCAATTGGGTTGAGATCTTGATAGTATGGCGGCAGAAAAATCAGCGTATATTTTGCTGGTTTTATTAGCATTTTAGTTGTTCCAGATTTGTGTATTGACGCGTTATCAATAATTACAATCCAAAAAACTTAGCTCCATTTGCGTCAAACGCAAACAAAAATGATAAAAATACTAATAACATAAAAAACATATAAAACCTCTATCTATACAACAGTTACAAAAAAAGCTGGGCACACTATGCTCCCAGCTTTTAAAAATCACAAACCTCTCTTCTTCCACCATTCATCTGTATCGAATTCATGTGGAGCTTGTTTATAATCTCTCCATGATGTCAAGCCGTACTCATTTTGTAGGATTTCTGTAAGTTTTTTATCTAATCTTTCTGGAAACTTCGCACCGCAAAACGGACAATAGTCCATAGCAGTCCAACCTCCATATTCTTTCTTATTCAGCACAGCATATGTACGAATATTGGGAATGTGTATCAGCGATGTCATCCCATCATCGTACCCTCCATCTATATAGTAAGATAGTGTCTTACATATGCTGAATTTGTGTTGATTCCGATCAAATAACCTATCTTCATTCCACAAAATACTACTCTCTGTCAAGTTTTTAATATACCCAAACCTTCTAGCAAAAAAATCTAATTTATTCTTACATATTTTTTCGTACTCACGATCTCCGGACGTTAAACCACGTATAAATTCCTTCAACATGTCGGAATCATTTATAAAATACAACTCAGCTCCGTTCCAAGGATCAAATGATATTAATATAACTCCAGAACCATGATGAAACCACGACACTCCAAAAGTGCCGTAGTCTGTAATAGATCTTATCAATAATGGGCTTTTACCTTCAATAACTCGTTGTAATTCTGTACTTAAGGTTACCACTTAATAATCCTCCAACTAGTATCTCTACCTTCAATTAAATCTCCAGTGTCTGGATCTATTTCACCATAACCTTGCCATACATTACTCCTTATCTTTCTATACCTCTCAAGGTGAATTTTTCCAGTTTTATGCGCAGGGTCAAAACGATAAATATACACTCCATCAGTCCTCATCTCTCCTCCTCCAAACTCCTTCTTATTTATTTTCCCGATCTTTCTCATCATTTCTGGAGTATTGACGTCGTATAAAGAATTCCACAAAAAACCGCCTTTATATCCAGTTAAACCTTAATAAACCTATCTGTTTTTTGTAAACCTCTCTCAAGCTTTTCAAAAAACTTGGC
>CAYLKK010000029.1:0-8679 GCA_964384495.1 uncultured Alphaproteobacteria bacterium | reverse complement strand
CAATATATTATAAAGCATCTTAGATTTCCTAAATTTATAAAACGGCCGTGGAGCTGTAAATGTATTAATATTATTGATTCACGTCACATAGAATGTAATTATCAGGACTTTATATTGTTAATGCATTCATATAAAAGGCAATTTTGCGTATGTGCTATCAACCCATAAGCCATTTCATGATCCTTTTAAAGATGGATGTATTATTTTTATTATTGTTATCTATAACAGCATATATCCGAATCGGAGCTTCATTACATGCTTCAAATTTCAGTGGAGCTATAACTAACTTTGAACCAACTGCTGGAATTTTAGCTGCATGTTCAGATATATTTTTTATAAGGTATTTACCTTTATTGTATAATGCTATTTGAGATGGAAAGCCATCTCTTTTTAAGTCGATAGAAGGAGCATCTATACCTATCCCTGCGATACCTTTCGAACATAAATATTCAATTGCGTCTAAATTAATAACAGGATGTTTATTAATGTATCTTTTATTGTTACGCTCCCAATATTTCGACCAACCTGTGAAGAATATAACAACACTGTTGCCTTGAATTTCTCCATATTCATTTTCAAAATTTTTGATATCATCTAATGATATTGCTAGATTATCGTGACTACCATTAGATATATCAATTTTATAACAATTTACACCTATTAAAAATTTTGGATCTATACTGTTAACTGTATGCCAATTACCTTCGTAAAAAGATGGGGCAGCAATACATGTAGAGCAAAAAGATGTCATGTATATTACATGTGGATATAGCTTAGAATTTAACAGCCGATAATTCCCTGCTTCGTACATTTTAATGTACGGAGTGTTGTCTTCTTCAGCGCATGGAGAATTTGTAGATACATTCTGAGTAATGTCTACAATAGACTCGTTCTTTTTTTCGGCTAAAGAAGCATTAATAGATAATACGCACAAAATAATAAATATTTTTGACATTCCATTTTGCATATGATCACCTGTCCAAAATGTTTTAATAAAAAACCCGAACAATATTCACAAAACATTATATTCGAATTTATGTGAATAAATTATTAATAGCAAGCCAAGTTAATGCATATACTATTAATCTTATTAGAATATTCTTCTTATCAGCTTGTATCGTTTTATGATAAACAGTATAATTCGAAAATACAGTTTTTATGATTTTTGGTGAAGATATGAATGAATATAGGACACATACATGCGGTGAACTTAACTCAAAGGATGTGAATAAAAATGTAAAATTATCTGGTTGGGTACATAAAAAAAGAGATCACGGGAGCCTATTGTTCATAGATTTAAGAGACCACTACGGTATCACACAGTGTGTTGTTGATACAAATAGCGAAGTATTTAAAGAAGTTGATAAAACTAGATTAGAAAATGTAGTGACAATAGAGGGGATTGTACTTAAAAGGACCGCTGAAACAGTTAACATGCAAAATCCTACTGGAGAGATAGAGGTCTCTATAAGAAGTTTTTCGACAATTTCAGAATGCGCATCTTTGCCGCTATCTGTTAGTAGTGTCTCTGACCTTTCTGAAGAAAATAGATTAAGATATCGTTTCTTAGATCTTAGGCGAGAAAAAATGCATAAGAATATTGTCATGAGATCTAAGATTATTTCTAGCTTGCGACAAAAAATGACAGATGCTGGCTTTCTTGAAATTCAGACTCCAATTCTAACGGCTAGTTCTCCGGAAGGCGCAAGGGACTTCTTAGTGCCTAGTCGTTTGCATCCAGGAAAGTTCTATGCTCTTCCTCAAGCTCCTCAGCAGTTTAAACAGTTATTAATGGTTGCAGGGTTCGATAAATATTTCCAAATAGCTCCTTGTTTTAGGGATGAAGATAGTAGGGCAGACAGATCTCCTGGCGAATTTTATCAACTAGATTTTGAAATGGCATTTGCAACGCAAAATGATGTTTTCAATGTTCTAGAACCTGTCCTTTACGGTGTTTTTAAGGAATTCTCAACTAAAGAAGTTTCTGAATATCCATTTAGAAGAATCGCATACAAAGATGCTATGTTACACTACGGATCAGATAAACCAGATTTGAGAAATCCTTTAGTTATTGAAGATGTGACAGAAATTTTCAGAAATTCTACTTTCACTGTTTTTGTCGATGCTATAAAAAACGGCTCTGTAGTTCGTGCAATTTTAGCTAAAGAAGCAGCTCGCCAACCTAGAAGCTTTTTTGATAAATTAAATGACTGGGCTAAAGGCGAAGGTATGCCTGGATTGGGGTACATAAATTTTGTGAATGGAGAAGCAAAAGGACCTATTGTAAAATTCCTAGATCAGAATCAGCTCGCAGAACTTAGAAAAGTTGTAAATTTACAAGAAGATGGTACTGTATTCTTCGTATGCAATACTACACAAATATCACCAAAGTTGGCTGGCAGTGTGAGAACAAAATTATGTGAGTCACTAGGCCTGATGAAAGATTCTTTTGAGTTTTGCTGGATTGTTGATTTCCCTATGTTTGAGTTAAATGAAGAAACAGGAAAAATTGACTTTTCTCACAATCCTTTTTCAATGCCTCAAGGTGGAATGGATGCATTATTGACCCAAGATCCGCTAACAATTAATGCGTATCAGTATGATATTGTTTGTAATGGGATAGAGTTATCTAGCGGAGCAATAAGAAATCATGTTCCTGAAATAATGTTAAAAGCTTTCGAAATCGCTGGTTATGATGAATATACTGTAAAAAGTAAATTTGGTGGAATGTTTAACGCATTCCAGTATGGGGCACCACCGCATGGGGGAGCAGCTCCTGGAATAGACAGAATGGTTATGCTTCTTGCTGATGAGCCTAATATTAGAGAAGTTATAGCGTTTCCTTTGAATCAACAAGCTCAAGATTTAATGATGAATGCTCCGTCTGAGGTTTCAGAGAAGCAGCTTAAGGAACTTAATATAAAAATCAACATTCCTCAAAAAATAGTAACGTAGGTGATATTATATGCGGATTGGCAAGATTTTATTTGCTATATTCATAGGAGCAATGTCATTTTCTGACATTTGCTCTCACTCTACGCTAAGAATTGCATGCAGAGCAAAGGGTATAGAAAAAGATCTTTTAGATGAAGCTATAAATGAGTGGAAAAATGGAAAAGATGTAGATGTAGAGATAATTACTCTTCCTAGAGCGAGCAATGAATGCTTTTCATTATATCAGCAGCTTCTATTCTCAAGACAATGTGATTTAGATGTTATTTTGCTCGACATCGCATGGGTTGGAGCATTTGTTAATCATCTAGAAGATCTATCTCAATATGAAATTGTTCAGAATAATAAAAAGCAATATTTTAAAAGTATAGAAGAAACAATCAATGTCGACGGAAAACTAATTGCTTTGCCTATGTATGCAGATGTAGGTGTAATGTTTTACAGAATCGACCTTCTTGAAAAGTATGGAAAGAGTGCACCAGAAACATGGGAAGAGTTATACGAAACAGCTCTTTTTATTCAGGAAAAAGAGAGACTTGCAGGAAACGCTAATTTCTATGGATATGTGTTTCAAGCAAAAGCTACAGAAATCCTAACATGCGTTTTTTTGGAGATGTTAGATTCTTTCGGAGGGAAAATAGCAGATTTTAATGAAACATTTTTAACATCGAATGAATCTTCTGATTCTTTGAATTTTATGCAGAATTGCGTAAAAAATATATGCCCACCTGGTGTTGCAAATCATTCAGAAGAAGAAAGTAGGGGGGTTTTTCAATCGTGCAAAGCATTGTTTATGCGCAATTGGCCTTATGCCGCAATAGCTGGGCATACAGAGGCTTTAAAGGGCAAAGTCGGAATGACTTTAATTCCAAAATCTATAAGAGATAATGGGAAACATAGTGGAACTTTAGGTGGATGGAATTTCGGAGTTCCGAAAACTTCACGTAACAAAGATTTAGCTGTGGATTTAATAGTATTTTTATCTAGTGAAAAAGCTCAAAAAGTTAGAGCAATTGAGTCTCTATATTTTGATGATGAAATTTTGTCTGCAAATCCAAATTTTAAAGTGTTAGTTAAAGCAATGAAATGCGCTGTGAGTCGTCCAGCAAGATTTTTTGGCAGAAATTATCAACAAGCAAGTATTTCAATTAGTGGTGCAATAAATACAATTTTGTCAGAAAATTTATATAGTAATTTGAAAAACAAGGAATTACATAAATTAAATAAGAAGCTCAATAGATTACTGATTACTAAGCCGAAAGTAAAAAGAATCGGAGTTTTTCATCGTTTGAAAAATTATATAACATCTATGATGTCATCGTTTTTTGGTGAATAAAGTAATATAAAATACACAATGCTATGTAAATATTGATGTTTTTTCCCAGATTTTCTGTATTAGCTGAAAACTCTATATAAAATTACAGTCTCTTATGTTAGAATTTTAATGGTTTTATTCAGTTTTTGCAGGAATAGAAATGAAGAATTTATCAGATATACCTCCATATAATTTTATGGAATCGGAAAAAACATGGAAAAATGTTTTTTATCAGATTAATAACAATCGTAGTGAAATAAATGCAAAGAAATACTACATATTGGAAATGTTTCCATATCCTTCTGGAAAAATTCACATGGGTCATGTTAGAAATTACATGTTTGGAGATATATTGGCAAGATACAAAAGAGCGCAAGGTTTTAATGTATTACATCCGATGGGATGGGATGCGTTTGGCTTGCCTGCGGAAAATGCTGCATTAGAAAGAGGAACTCATCCAAAAAATTGGACTCTTAGTAATATAGAAGCAATGAAAGATCAGCTAAAATCGTTGGCTTTGTCTTATGATTGGAATTTGGAATTGGCGACATGTAGCGAAGAATACTACTCTTATCAACAAAAGCTTTTTTTGAAATTGTATGAAAAGGGAATTTTATATAAGAAAGAGTCAACTGTAAATTGGGATCCTGTCGATAATTGTGTTTTAGCTAACGAACAAGTGATAGATGGGTGCGGATGGAGATCTGGAGCGAAAGTCGAGAAAAAGAAAATTAGGCAGTGGTTTTTAAAAATTACAAATTATGCACAAGAACTTTTAGATGATTTAGAAAAGCTTGAAGGCTGGCCTGAAAAAGTTAGGACAATGCAAAAAAATTGGATAGGGAAATCTGTCGGTGCTGAGATCATTTTTAAGACTACATGTGGAAAAGAAATTCTGATATATTCAACAAGGCCTGAAACTCTATTCGGGGGTTCTTTTGTCGCTATTTCAGCTGAGCATGAATTATCTGTAGAGTTAGCAAAAGGAAACAGAGAAATTGCAGCCTTAATTTCCGAGTGTGCTAAAGGCTCAGTATCTAATGAAGATATTGAAAAAATGGATAAGAAAGGCGTTAATACAGGTATTATTGCAATTAACCCTGTAAATGGGAAACATTTACCTGTCTATATTGCTAATTTCATTCTAAGTGATTATGGTACAGGAGCTATTTTCGGTTGTCCAGCACATGATGAACGTGACAACGATTTTGCTATAAAGTATAACTTACCAATTAAGCAAGTGATTTGTGAAGAAACAGATTCGATGATTAATTCTGAATTTCTAACTGGTATGAAAGTAAATGATGCTAAAGAAAAAATTATAGAATTTCTTTCTGGAAAAGGTTTAGCAAAAAAATCAGAAAAATTTAGATTGAGAGATTGGGGAATATCAAGACAAAGATATTGGGGTTGTCCAATCCCTATGATTGTTTGTCCAAATTGTGGAGAAGTTCCATGCACTGATGATATGTTGCCAGTTATGCTACCTGATGATGTAACGTTTGATAAGCCAGGAAATCCTCTCGATAGACATGGGACATGGAAGTATGTGAATTGTCCTAAGTGCGGAGCAAGTTCTGTAAGGGAAACAGATACGATGGATACATTTGTTGATTCATCATGGTACTTCTTAAAATTTGCATTGAATTTTTTCGACAAGAAGGAATTAGATGGGGATGCTTTAAACTATTGGCTTCCTGTAGATCAATATATCGGTGGAGTAGAACATGCGATTTTGCACTTATTATATGCTAGGTTTTTTTCTAGAGCGGCAACTGAAGATTTGGGAGTTAATTTTAAAGAGCCATTCAAAAATTTACTAACTCAAGGAATGGTTTGTCATGTAACTTACAAAAACAAAGATGGTAAATGGTTGTATCCAGAAGATGTAATTAGATCGAAAGATGGAAAGCTCATTGAAAAAACGACAGGAAATGAGGTCGTAGTTGGGCGATCTGAAAAAATGAGCAAATCAAAGAAGAATGTTGTTGACCCTGATAAAATGATAAAAAGTTATGGAGCGGATTCTGTAAGATTTTTTATAGTTTCAGATACACCTCCAGATAGAGATTTTGAATGGACAGACGAAGGTTTAGATGGGTGTTGGAGGTTCTTGAATAGAGTTTGGCGTTTATACGTTTTTGCTAAAGAATACGGAGTGAGTTTTAATCCTGATAATGTCCCATGTGCCGATATGTCACAGAAAGACAAGAAAATTGTATCGTCGTTTTATAGATTATTGAAAAATTTAACAGATTCACTAGATGCTTGCGCGTTCAATAAGGCTGTCGCTTGTATTAGGGAGATTGTAAATACTCTATATGATGAAATGCAAAATATAGAAAGTTTACGCTATTCGTATAGCTATGTATTAAGTAAATTACCTATAGTATTTTCTGTGTTTACTCCATATTTTGCTGAAGAGTTGTGGAAGGCAATAGGAGGGGATGATCTTGTGGTTAATCAAATGTGGCCATTGATTTGTGATAAATTTATTCAAAATGAGATGATAACACTTCCTATCCAGATCAACGGAAAATTGAAATGTATAATTAAAATTCCAGCTGACTTACCTGAAAACGAAGTAATAGATTTAGCATTGAAGAACGAAAAAATTTCTAGCTTAGTATCAGGTATTGAAATACGGAAAAAAATATATGTAAAACAGAAGATATTAAACTTGGTGATATAAATGAGATTTCTTGTTTCTTTGCCTTTGCTATTTTTGCTTGGCTGTTCTCAAATAAAACCTTTATATAATAGTAATTTAGGTGAACGGTATGATGGGAATATTACAATAAAAGTAATAGAAGAAAGACAAGGTCAGTTGCTAAGAAATAATTTACTAAATATTGTTAGAGATTTTCCTAACAATCTCTCTGGGACTATTCTAGATATAAAATTAAAGAGAAATTCTGAAGGTGTTTTATATGATAGATCTGGTACATCGAATTTACTGTTACTGACTCATGGCGCGGATGTAAAAGTTATTGAGAAAAACACAGGATCTGTCTTGATATCAGAAAATATAGAAATTCCTCAGTCTATTAATGTATCTAATACATCTGGTGAAATTTTCTTGCAAATTTATTCTGATTACGAAGTTAATATGCTGAAGAGATTAGCACATAGGATTTTTGATACAATAAATATGAAAATGAAGAAAATTAAAGAAGATAGAAATGGAGAAAGCAGAAAGACTAGCTAAGGTAATAGCAAAATCTGGTGTAGCATCTAGGCGTGAAGCTGAAAAGCTTATAGAATCAGGACGAGTAAAAGTTGATGGTAGCATTGTGAGGACTCCAGTATTTTTCGTTGCTGATGAAAATTTAGTAGAGGTTGACGGGAAAAAAATTACAGATAATACATCAGATGTAAGATTGTGGAAATTTTACAAGCCTGTTGGTTGTATAACTAGCAAAAGAGATCCAAAGAATAGGAAAACTATCTTTGATATTATAAAAATCAATTTTCCAAGGATTTTATATATAGGTAGGTTGGATTTAAATTCAGAAGGGCTTCTGCTACTTACAAATAATGGAGATCTAGCTAGATTTTTAGAATTACCTAAATCGAACATAAAAAGAACATATAAAGTTAGAGCATATGGCGAGATAAATGAAGAGATTATTACAAGATTGAAAAGAGGAATTTCAATTAATGGTGTAAAATACGGAAGTATTGATGTAAAAGTAATATCTAACAAAGCTAAAAATGTTTGGCTAACAATGACATTATATGAAGGTAAAAATAGAGAAATTCGAAAAGTTTTGGACTATTTTGGAGTTTCTGTAAATAGGTTAATTCGCGTATCCTTTCATAATTTTTTATTAGGAAACCTGAAGCCTGGAGAAATCGAAGAAGTTAGTAAACATGAAGTAATGAAATTAGAAAAATTATTATATACTAGGAAATATATTTGAACGAATGATAGAAATATGAATAAAAGTCTTTGTGTAACAAGTTGAGCTTATACAGATATTGATGTACTAGCTTGTGCGATCGTGCAAATAGAATTGTATAGTGCAAAAAAAAATGTTGCAAATGAATGACTTTTTAAAAACACTAGAAAAAGTTATGAGTAAGTATTCTGATTGGGTACTAACGATACCATGTATTAGCGAAGGTAAGAATTATCTTTTTTCAAATTCTGAAAATATAGTTATTTCTCTATGAAAGGGTATTTATGTATGTTATAATGAGTTAAGATGTATTAGTGTATGTATATATGAACGCCTATAGTTTGGATTTTAGAAAAGCAGTGTTAATGTATGTTGATGAAGGCCATACCCAAAAGGAGGCGGCCGCACTTTTTAAGATAACGCCGAAATGCGTAAGTAAATGGTTGAAATTGAGGGTGAACTGAGCCCCGGAAGTAGGACCACTTAGGAGCTATTTTTGCGATCGTTTTT
>CAYLKK010000028.1:0-8753 GCA_964384495.1 uncultured Alphaproteobacteria bacterium | reverse complement strand
GTATGGCTATTAGCGCTGTAAAAAATGGAGAGGCAGATTTAGCAATATCAGCTGGTAATACTGGAATTTTAATGTCTCTGTCAAAGATCATTTTAAATACTATGAGCGGTATAGACAGGCCCGCTTTAGCGACAGCTGTTCCCGGTAAAAATGGCAGATCGATAGTACTTGACTTAGGAGCTAATGCTGAATGTAGCGTCAGGAATCTAGTTGAATTTGCCGTTATGGGCGAAGCTCTTGCGCGATCTGTTTTTAACAAGGAAAATCCATCTATATCTATTCTTAATATAGGCTCAGAATCTGGAAAAGGCAGTCATTTAATTAAAGACACAGCGACCATAATTTCAAATATGTTCCATTCTTATGTCGGATATATTGAAGCAGATAAAATTATGAATGGCGATGTTGATGTTGTTGTAGCAGATGGTTTTTCTGGAAATGTAGCGTTAAAAGCAATGGAAGGCACTGCCCGTTTTGTCTTAAATGAATTCAAAAATATGTTCCGCTCTGGAATAATATCAAAAATAGCAGCAGCGTTATTGATGAAAAAATTAAAGCACATGGCACAGCAGTATAATCCTCAGAAACACAATGGAGCTATATTACTTGGACTAAATGGATTAGTCGTAAAAGCACATGGAAATAGCAATGTAGTTGGATTTGAAGCCGCGATAAAATTTGCAATTGATGTTCTTTCCGATAGTATATTTGAAAGGATTAGGCAGCAGTTAGAAGCTAAACAGACTACGTTAGAGCAAGTAGATTCATTTTAGTGGAGATCTTTTATGCACTCTGTAATTTCAGGATTCGGGTCTTTTTTACCTAGTAAATGTGTAAATAATGTAGATCTACCTAGTCATTTAAATACTTCTAATGAGTGGATAGTTCAACGAACCGGTATTAAACAGAGATACATAGTATCATCAGATGAGAAAACTTCTGATCTCGCTATAAATGCATGCAAAAATGCGCTGATAGATGCTAATATTTCAGCATATGATATAGATGCAATCATCGTAGGAACAGTAACACCAGATTTAACATTTCCATCTGTCTCGACAATTATTCAAAAAGAACTAGGCATTCCAAACGCATTTGCATTTGATTTAAGTGCAGCGTGCAGTGGTTTTTTATATGCAATGGATGTAGCAGATTCATATATAAAACTTGGGAAGATAAAAAGAGCATTAGTCATTGGGGCTGAAACTTTCTCTAAGATAGTCGACTGGAATGATAGGTCTAGCTGCGTTTTGTTCGGAGATGGCGCAGGCGCTGTAGTATTAGAATCTTCAGATTTATCTAACAAAGGCATTCAGGATACTATTTTATTTTCCAATGGATGTGTAGATGAGTTGAAAACAAATGGCGGAGTTTCTAGCACTCAAAATTCAGGTTTTGTCCAAATGAATGGAAAAGAAGTTTTTCGATCTGCAATAGAGGTTATGAAAAACGCTGTTTCAGAAATTATGCATAGAAATAACCTCACGCAAAATGATGTAGATTTCCTCATTCCGCATCAAGCTAATTTGAGAATTATTTCCGCATTAGCTGAATCTTTAGACTTTGACATGAAAAAAGTGATAGTTTCTGTCGATGAACACGCAAATACTTCCGCTGCATCGATTCCGCTAGCTATGGCGAGTCACAAACAAAAAATTATAGGAAAAAATGTTATTTTGGTCTCTATGGGAGCAGGATTCACATGGGGCGCCTCATATATCAAAATGTGAGAGTAGATATGAAAGAATTTGAAAAAGCATTAACGACAAAGATATCATTAGGAAATCATATATTTAAATATGTAAAATTGCCTATTAGTACACTTGATGATTGTGTAAGTATATTTTTTAGTGAAATATCTAGAGCTTTAGCAATTGGAGAAAACGTAAAATTGCAAGATTTTGGAACATTTATTGTCAGAGAAAAAGAAGCGAGATCTGTTAGAAATCCAAATACAGGTGGGACAGTAGATCTTCCTGCTAGCCGTTGTGTGACTTTTAGAAGCTCTAGAGCATTAAAAAATATTTTAAATGGAGAGAATAAATGATAAAAGCACTTTTTTCTATATCAATAATGTTATTATGCTTGTCATCTTGCGAAAAACACATAGATACTAGAGGAACTTATATACCTGGGGATAATTTAAAAAAGCTAAAAATTGGCGTAGATAAGTATGAAGATGTACTGCAAAAATGCGGTTCTCCATACATGATGATAACTAAAGATGAGTGGATATATTTATCTAAAAAAGAAGTCAGAGTACCATTAAGAAAAGATTCTATTATCAAAGAAAAAAATGTGAGAATAAAATTTAATCAAAAAGGAGTCTTAGAAAATGTAGATTCGATACATTTGAAAAAAGCAAATATATCGACAGATTCATCGTCTACAGATGTAAACAAAAAACTTTAATAAACGTAACGATTCGCTTGATTGTCTGCTAATTGTTACAATGTTTTATAAATAATTTTATCACAAAAAAGAGACGTTGTGCTATGAACGTTATAGATATTTCAGATGAAAATGATACAAAGCAATTAGCAGAAAAATTAGCATTAGCCTCTATTCAAGGCGATTGCTTTGCACTGTTTGGAGATTTAGGATGTGGGAAAACGACGTTTGCAAAATATTTTATTCAAGCATTAACTTCACCTACGTGCCCAATTCAAAGTCCGACATTTAACATTATTAAAACATACGATTCTGATGTATGTACAATTCTACACGTAGATTTATATCGTTTAGAAACATTTGATGATATACTCAATATCGGAATTTTAGATGAATTGCATGATAAGATATCAATAATAGAATGGCCTGAATTAATAGAAAAGCATTTACCTAAAAAAAGTAAAAAGCTGAAATTCAAATTTAGCGGAGAAAAAAGAATAGTTGAATTTTTATGAATGACTATATATATATTCCAGCTCAAGATGACTTTTTAAATTCAATAATTCGCATTTTTTTTGAGGATTTAGATAGTAAAGATACGACAAGTACAAAGATTTTTTTACCAACGACAAGAAGTTGCAGAGAATTAAGAAAAAGATTTTTTGATTGTGGCATAACAACGATTATTCCAGAGATTATTTGTCCACTTAGCAAAAGCAAATTCACTAATGATGATCAAATAGATCAATTCAATCAAATCACACCAATTTTAGATATATATAAGACAATACGATTTAATAGCTCATTTTATTCACGACTTTCCTTAGCAAAAGATATATTGAAATTTATAGAACAACTATTTTTTGAAAAATTATCTCTTGAAGATGTATTAGATTATTGCAGCGAATATATGCATACTATTAATAATAAATTAGCAGGATGTATAGCCAATGCAATGCAATTAGACAGTGTACAAAATTACATAAATGATAAAGCATTTTCTATTATTTCTTTAGAAAAAGAAAAACTATCAAAAAAGCAGATTACCATAATTGCTGGATTTAATTTCGCTCATAGATACATAATGGATTTAATAAAGTACTATTGTAATAATGCTCATTGTATTTTTATTCAACAAGAAAATTTATTTGGTTCAGAAAAATGCGCACATTATCTAGGTTTAAAATCGATAATTAATAAACCAAACACTATTACGAAAACGATATATTTATTAGAACAAAAAACCATATACGAAGAAGCTGAAAACATAGCAATTTTAGCAAACAAATATTTGCTAGAAAACCGTGATATTACAATTGTATCCAATAACAAACAATTCAATTGTATTCTAGAGAAAGCATTGCTAAATTTTCAAATTTATCCAGATAATTCAAGCGGGCAAAAATTTGTAGATACTGAAATCGGGAAATTCTTTATAAATCTATTAAACTGTTTTTCTGATAACTTTTCTATTCAGTCTGTTTTACAACTATTTGCGTCTATTGAAAATATCGCTAATAAATTAGACACCAAGTATCGCTTAAGTATTCAAGAATTTTATGAGACTTTAGGATATTTATACGCTAAACACAAAACTATTTTTGGAAATTTTATAGATAACTACAGCATAATTGTTGCAAACAATAAAGATACATTTATATTATCTATTCTAGATATAATTCTAAAACACTATCAAATATTTCATAAAGACAAAGATAATATTAAAATCTTTTTAGACACATTTAAAACATTATTTCATGAAATTTTGTATATTTTGTTAAAAGACAAGAACACTATCAAAATAGTTGGCCAAATATTTAATCTATTATCTACTTTAAATATAACAAACTTAAACACTGAAAATGCAATATTTTTAATACGAGATATTGTAAAAGACATCACAGAAAGAACACCTATCGGGTTTACCGAAAGAATAAGAATATTAGCTCCAATAGAAGCGCAACTAATAAAACCAGATGTTTGTATCGTCTGTAATTTTAATGATTCAAGCTGGAAGAAAGATACTGAAAATTTTTTCGTTACTAATGAAATTCGCGAAAAATTATCTCTGGACTGGGCTAACAGGCGCAATTTAAATTTAATAGATTTGTTTTTTACTTTAGCATCAAGCGCAGAAACAATGATATTTTCAAATGCGACGACAGGACCTATTTCAGGAACTAATATGAACTCATACTTAGAATGTTTTAATGCTAATATTGAAAAAATTCAATTAGACTGCTTCAATAAATTTAAGGGAGAATACATAAATGAGAAGGAGAAAAACATTAGTGTTCTGAATCTCAATACTAAAACACCTATAGGAATAAATGATATAAAATCAACATGTATAGAACTTTCTGTAACGGATATATGTGATCTCACGAATAATCCATATGAGTTTTATGCGAAAAAAATTCTGAAACTTCCTGTAATAAATTTAGAAATAAATCATGATAATTTTAGAGCAATTCGCGGAAGTATTATTCATAAATCTATAGAATATATTGAAAAAAATATAGAAAAATTTTCCTCGCAAGATAGAGAGCAATTAATAAAAAATAGAATAATAGATCTAGCTAATTCATCAAAAATAAAAGACATTTACAAAAAAGATTTACTTATATGTATAGATAAGATTTTGTTTTATTATACGAAAAATATTAAAAACAACAATGAAACTTTTATAGAACATTCAGGTGAGCTTATTATAGAATTAGCCAATAAGACAAATGTGAAAATTAAATGTATTGCGGATAGAATAGATAGATACAATGACAGTATAATTATTACAGATTTTAAAACAGGCAAGCTTCCTACTATTGCTGAGATTATCAACTTTCAAAAACCTCAAATAGGGATAGAATCTTTAATTTTCTCGCAAAATGAAAATATCAATGACTTTCTGCTTTTGCAGCTTGGGAAAAGTAGAAATAATCAAAAGAAAATAACACTAAACGATATAATAAAGCATCGAGATGTAAAAAATATAGATGAATTTTTAGAAAGATATCACCAAGAATTAACCAATCTTCTGAATAAGTTTTTTGTAGAAAAAAGCAATTTTGAGCAAAATTTAGATGCACATTATAATGAATATTCGCATCTTGGTAGAATAAAGGAGTACTGTTAATCATGAATAATATTACAGACATCAATTCATCAGTTTGGGTTTCGGCATCCGCTGGTTCAGGAAAAACAAAAAACCTGATCGACAGAATAATATCTCTTCTATTAGCCGGCGTAAAACCAGAAAAAATACTATGCATTACGTTTACAAAAAATGCTGCGACAGAGATGCAGCAACGATTACTGACATTCTTGAGTAATTTAAAAACATATGATCAAACGCAAATGAACGCATTTCTTAAAGGACTTGGAATCAAGGAGAATAATAACATAAATATATCAAGTATTATTAAAAAGGTCACTGAAAATGGAGTGAGAATACAAACTATTCACAGTTTCTGCCAGAGTGTTTTAGCTTGTAATTGTGATGATAATTTGGCGTTTTCAGGAGCGGCAATTTGCGATCAAATAACATCAAATAAATTACTTGAAGAAGCTTACACGAATTTGTGTTTTTCTAAAGAGCGTGATTTCTTATCAGAAATTTCTGGTTTAGTATTTATGAATGGTAGTTTATTAGATACTATACAAAACTCTATATCAAAAATTAGAATATTCTTCTATAAATTTAATATAAATTCCAGAGAAGATATTTGCAAAATTTATAATGCATTTTTTGATAATGAAAATCAAAGTTATGTTGATTTTTTAAAAAAAGAATTTAATGAATACAAAGAAAAATATGATTTCAATAAAATACTAGAAGCATTTGCAGAAAATTCAGCCGAAAATGCTTTAAAAATACATGAGATTTTCTTTGGAAATTTTGCCAATTTTAAACAAAATGCAGATGAATTAAAAAAAATATTTCTCACAAATGAACATAAGGTTAGAAGCAGAATTCTCGCAAAAGATATTATAAATAAATATGATATATCTGAAAGTTTACGAGAACTTAGCGAAATATTTTTCAAGTATACACAAATAGAACATGCAAATATTAATAGTAATTTTAATATAAAGTTTTTCAGCTTAGTCTTAGATTTAATAAAAGAATACAATAAAATAAAGGCTAGCAGAAACATCTTAGATTATGACGATTTGCTGTTAAATACTGTCGATTTGCTAAAAAATGAACAAGCTGTTCTTTTTAATACTTGCAATAATATTGAGCATATTTTAGTCGATGAAGCTCAGGATACCAGTGCTTTACAATGGGAAATAATTACGCAGATAATTGATGAGTTTTACTCTCACCAACATTCTGGCAAAACAGCTTTTATTGTCGGTGATAAAAAACAGTCTATATATTCTTTTCAAGGTGCTGATAGTTCTTTATTCGAACAAAAACGCAAGGAGTTTAGAGAAAAATGCGAATCATCAGGACAAATTTGGCATGAAGTTTCTTTGCAAAAATCATATAGATCTACACCTGAAGTTATAGATTTTGTTAATCACATTTTCAAAGATGCATTCGATGGAGAAGAACATTCAAGCAATCGAATTGCAGATAATGGAGGTGTAAACATACTCCCGATTATAAAAGTTGATAACGATGCGGATGATATTACAAAAGCTTTAGCTGAAAATATAGCGAATTATGTAAAAAATATTCTAGATAAAAACGTATATATTCCATCAAAAAAACGAAATATTTTACTAGAAGATTTCATGATTTTATTTCAACATCGTGGCGATCTGATGAAAACTGTTGCAAATGCATTAAGTAATTTATGTATAAATTCATCTGGACCTGATAATATCAATTTAGCGGATGAGTTGCTAGTTGAAGATTTGCTTGCTCTTGCTGAATTCAGCTGTTTCCAACATAACGACCTGTTAACAGCTAGAGTTTTAAAAGGACCTTTTGCTAATATTTCTGATATTGAATTGCATAATATTTGCGTAAATAGAGACGGGAAATCATTATGGAGTTTTTTTGATAATCTAGGAGATTTAGGAGAAAGTTATGTAAAAAATTACCAAAAAATACGAGAAAAATTACATAAATACATCGAAAGTTCTACCGAAAATCCTGCAGATTTTTTTTCAAATATGATATTTAATGGAGATTTACAAACCATTGTAGAAAACTATAAATGCGATGCAAAAAGCTTATTTTTTTCATTTCTTGAACAATGTACAAACATAGGTTCAGAAGTAAACGGCTCTTTATATAGATTTATCAGTGAGTTTAAATCTAGAAATGGACCAGTGAAACAAAATATAGCGGACGCTGGAAATTGTGTAAAATTAATGACAGCACATGGTTCGAAAGGTTTGCAATCTCCTATAGTAATTATTGCTGATGCAGATTTTTACAATACAAGAAATAGCGAAATACTTAGCATGAATAATTTTTGTATATTTCCTGTTTTAAGCGCACCAACAGAAAAAATCGATTTATTTATAGATGTTGCAAAAGAGGAAAAGAGACTTGAGTCTATACGGTTGATGTATGTTGCATTTACGCGTGCTGAGGATTTTTTGATAATTTTTGCAAAGGAAGGACAGCGAAAAAATAATGAAAATTGTTGGTACAATGTTGTATTAAATAATGCTAATTCTACAAGTTATTTTAATAAGAATATAGATGAAATTTTCTATAATTGTGATGTTATCGATATTGTTTCAAAAGAAAGACAAAATTGTTTTTTAAGCGAAAAAGATATAGAAAATTTAAAAAATTCGTATCAATTGGCTCACAATACGCGAGTAAAAAACATAGATTATTGTCAGACTGAAGAAAAAAATATAGATGCTTTATATGGGGAATTTGTCCATTTTTTGCTACAAAAATTACCGTCATTCGAAAGATCATATTGGCGTGAATTTGCATTAGCAAATAATAGCGAATTAACTGAATTTTTTTTTGAATCGGCATTTGCAGAATGTATAAATGTTTTAAATGACAAAAAAATTTCGAAATACTTCGACAACACATTAGCCAGCGAACTATGCATTTATGATAATGATCTAAAATGTGAAAAGCGTATAGATAAATTATGTCTGCTCGATGGAACACTTGTGATTGTCGACTTTAAAACAGGGGAGCCTTTTTTGCATTTAAAAGAGTACAAAAAGCAAATACAAAAATACAGCTTGATTTTAACCAAGCTGTATCCAGATTACAAAATAGAGGCAGTAATTATTTGGACAAAAACACGGGAAATTAGTTTTGTGCCAGTTATGTAAAAACTCTGCTAATCCGACTATGAGTCGTCACTCGATTCAGATTCTATACTGAGCCCCGGATTTAAGACCAAGGTTAGCGATCGTTTTTGATGTGTTAT
>CAYLKK010000027.1:0-9591 GCA_964384495.1 uncultured Alphaproteobacteria bacterium | reverse complement strand
TTCATCAATATATTATAAAGCATCTTAGATTTCCTAAATTTATAAAACGGCCGTGTTTACAGCATAAGCACATATGTTAAAATTAATCATAATGTGCTATCAGCATATTGCTAAGTTTTATTACATTAGTTTTTATAGTAGAATTTGTAGATCTTTTGTGGAGATTATATTGAGCATAGGAAATATTATTTTCGGTGACCCTCTAAAAACTGAAAATTTAGAAGGACAGAGCTTGCCAAAAAAGAAAGCTTTGGCTGTCTTTTCTGCTGATCTTCTTTCTACTGTTTCATATGCAACAGAAGAAATATTAATTTCCCTTGCCACAATCGCAGCATTTTGTTTTTCTTTCAAAATAGCGCTGTGCATAGCTTGCTTAATGTTAATTATTTGTTCATCGTACATGAACACAATTAAAGAATATCCAAATGGAGGCGGAGCATTTTCTGTAGCCTACAAAAATTTTGGGGAAAACACAGGATTATTAGCAGCTGCTGTTCTATTTTTTGGATACACACTTACTGTCGCTGTAAGCCTTTCTGCGAGTGTAAATGCTATCACATCTGCATTTCCTGAGCTACAAACATATTCAATTAACATTTGTATAGGATATATAATTTTAATTACTCTTTTTAATCTTAGAGGAACTAAAGGGGCTGCTAATATTTTTACATACCCAACTTACACATTCATAGTAACTATATTTATTCTTATAATATGTGGTCTATTTTCTAATGCTGAGAATCCAAGCTATACAATTACACAAAAGCATGACTTTTCGATAACTGAAATAAGCGTAATCTTTCAGGCATTCGCATATGGTTGTACAGTAATGTCAGGAATAGAGTCAATTTCATGTAGCGTTCCATCTTTCGAGAAACCACGTAGACATAATGCGAAGGTAACTTTAGCATGTGTAGTAGCTATATTATTATCAATGTTTTTAGGAATTACTTATATAGCCCAAAAATTACAAATTACACCATCGTCTTCTGAAACAGTACTTTCTCAGATTGCTAAAATATCTAGTGGTGGTACAGGTATAATCTACTATTTCACACAAATTATGACTTCCATAATACTTTTGATGGCAGCAAATACATCATTTTCTGGGTTCCCAAGACTTGCTAGTGTTCTCGCGAAAGAACGATATATTCCTACTAGTTTCGCAAACCTAGGAGACAGATTAGCGTTCTCAAATGGGATAATTTTTTTAGCAGTATTTTCTGGAATTTTGATAATTTCTTTTAATTGCGACACACATTCATTAATTCCTTTATATTCATGCTGTGTGTTCTTATCGTTTTCATTATCTCAAGCAGGCATATTAGTGCATCTTATCCGAGAAAGAAAAGAAAATTGGTATGTTAAAGCTATATGTTCTGTAATAGGGGCAGTTGCTACAATGTTGATATTTTCTACGGTTTTAATTAGCAAATTTTTAGATGGTTCTTGGCTGTTTTTTGTCGTAATACCATCATCTATAATATTATTTAAATGTATAAATAAAACATACAGAAAAACTCACAGAACTTTAGATTTAAAAAATGGAGGATTAGGTAAACTAATACGAAGCAAGAATACAAAAGAACAACCAACTGTTGTAGTTCCAATTTCTAGAATTCACAAAGGAACAATATCTGCTTTAAAATTCGCGCAAACACTATCTAGTAACGTTATAGCTGTTATTGTAAATATAAATCAAAAAGAAACAGAAAAAGTAAAATTAGCATGGGACGCGCTTAATTTTTTTATGCCATTAGTAATCCTAGAATCTCCATATAGATCGATCATAACTCCACTTTTGGAATATCTGAGTGAAATTGATAAAACTACAAAAAATGGAGAACCAGCAATCGTAGTATTGCCAAGTTTTATTCCAGGAGAGTTATGGCACAATATATTGCATAATCAAACAGCTACTATTTTAAAAACTGCATTGTTTTATAGAGAAAAAAGTAATGGGAATGTCAGAATTATAGTAGATGTACCATACAAACTAGTAGATTAAAATTCACGAAAACTTAACAATTGTTTTTGTATAATTATAGCTTGATACAATATTATTTTAGGAGGATAATAATGTCTGGCGAGTTGTTATGGACACCATCAGAAAAACGAATAGAAGATTCTAACATTTATAAGTTTATAGAATTTATCAACAAAAAATATTCACAAGAAATTTCTAATTACACAGAGTTATGGGAATGGTCTGTAAATAGTAATTATGAATTTTGGAGCGCAATTTTTGATTTTTGTAACATCATCTACAGCGATAGAGGAGAACGCGTTAGCAACAATGAATCTACGTTTTGGCTACATAGATACTTTCCAGATGCAAAATTAAATTATGCAGAAAATTTGTTATGGAAAAGAGAGGGAACAGCTTTTATATTCGTAGGCGAAGATAAATTTACTAAAGAAATGTCGTACGAAGAATTGTATGAAAAAGTAGCAAAAACAGCGTTAGCTTTAAAAGATTCAGGAGTAACTATAGGAGACAGAGTCGCAGGGTATACGGCGAATATGCCAGAGACTATAATAGCTGCGCTTGCCACAATCAGTATTGGTGCAATATGGGCATCGTGTTCGCCTGACTTTGGAGTAAATGGGACCCTAGACAGACTAAAGCAAATTTCGCCAAAAATTTTGTTTGCAGTAGATGGTTATTATTACAAAGGAAAAGAGTTTTGCAACCTAGATAAAATCACACAAGTCTCTAATGCAATGAATGTTGAAAAGACTATTATAATTCCATATATAAGCAATAAATTACCGGAAGGGACAAACTCAGACTGCATATTTTTCGATGATTTTTCGGAAGGCAAGAATATAGAAGAATTCTACTTTGAGCAACTTCCTTTCAATCATCCAATCTATATACTATTTACATCTGGTACTACTGGAGTCCCAAAGTGTATGGTGCATGGTGCTGGAGGAACTTTACTACAACATAAAAAAGAGCAAATGCTGCAATGCGACTTAAAAAGCGGAAATGTAGCATTTTACTTTACTACATGCAGTTGGATGATGTGGAACTGGCAAGTTTCTATGCTTTCGTCTGGTGTTACAATGATGCTTTATGAAGGAATGCCAATGTATCCTGATACTGATGTATTATTTAAACTGTCAGAAAAATATAAAGTAAGTTTCTTTGGGACATCTTCTAAATACTTAGATACATTATACAAGTCTGACATTAATGTAATTGATAAGTATGATTTATCAAGCCTGAAAACTATAGGTGTAACTGGCTCACCATTATCGAAGGATACATTTAAATTTGTATATGAAAAAATTAAAAAAGATGTACATCTAAATGTTTTTGCAGGTGGTGGAGACATAATATCAAGCTTTAATATGGGAAACCCTATAAGCCCTGTATATGCTGGCGAAATGCAAGGCAGAGGCTTAGGAATGGATGTAAGAGTATTTGATGATAACGGAAGCGAATTACCAATAGGAAAGCAAGGAAAACTCGTTTGTGTAAAGCCATTCGTATCTCAACCTATCGAATTTTGGGGAGACGATAATTTTAAACGTCTGAAGTCTTCATATTTCGAAGAATTTCCTGGTGTATGGAGCCATGGTGATTGGTTTGAAATTACAGAGAATGGAGGAAGTATAATTACAGGAAGAGCTGATGCAGTTTTAAACCCATCAGGAATTAGAATAGGAACAGCTGAAATTTACGAACAAGTACAAAAAGTATATGAGATCTTAGAATGTTGTGCTGTCGGACAACAATGGAACGATGATGAACGTGTAATTTTGTTTGTAGTTTTAAGAGATGGATACGCGTTAGACGAGCAGCTAATTAGTAAGATTAAAAGTACAATAAAAGCTGGAGCAACTCCTAGACATGTCCCAAGCAAGATAATAGCAGTTCCTGGTATTCCAAAAACAAAAAATGGAAAAATAACTGAGGTAGCAGTAAAATATACTATTCACGGAAGAGAAGTCAAAAATAAAGACTCACTAGAGGATGCCTCTGTTCTTGAATATTTCAAAGATATAGAAGAACTAAAAAGTTAAATGAAAATATATCGATCCTTAAAAAGACACATACAAAACAGTGTTTTTTAGGATCGATATATAACTTTTCACAAGATAAATGACCTATAAATAAGCTTTTATAAAATTCCGAACTTTTTCATAGAGAAATAACCTTTATTTCCTATGATTATGTGATCATGTAATTCTATATCTAGGGCTGACGCAATATTTTTCAATTTTTTTGTACTTTCTATATCTTCATATGTAGGCATTACATCACCGCTAGGATGATTATGAACAAGTATTATCGCACTAGCTCCAACGCTTATCGCTTTATGTACAATTTTCCTATTATTTAAATATACTGAGCTTATATCACCTATACTGACCTTTTCTTCATAAACTAGAACATTTTTCTTATTAAGATAAAATGCGAGTAAAACTTCGTTTTTCAAATTTTTAATAGAAATCCCGCAATAATTAACTATATCGTTTATAGAAGATAATCTAATCTCCTTTTTTTTCAAAATAGACTTTGACATAGAATCAAATATTTTTGAAATTAGATGGAGAAGAATAACAGTTCTATCCCCTACTCCATTTGTTTCTCTCAATAGAGAATCATCAGCAAACATTACTCCATTTAAATTACCAAATTTTTTAATCAAATCTTTTGCTATTGTTTTAGTATCTTTTCGTCTATTAACAAAGAACAACAAAATCTCAAGCATTTCGTAATCTGGAATGCGTATTTCTGATTTATATGCGTCTTGAAATCTTTTTATTGCCCTAGCTCTATGCCCTATCTTCCAGCTCATACGATAGCACAAGTATATAATTTATCTTGATAATATATGTTTTAAATTACTATTCTGTAAAAATTATACACCCTGTGTCTGTTATACCGACAGTATGCTCAAACTGAGCAGAGAGAGAACCGTCTGCTGTAACGGCAGTCCATCCATCATCTAACACACGGCAGTTTGAATCACCAGCGTTTATCATTGGTTCAACAGTAAAACAATTCCCAACTTCTAAAATTGGCCCACTACCTCTATTCGCATGGTGTAACACTATTGGATCTTCGTGGAAACTTTTACCTATCCCATGTCCACAATAATCTTTAACAATAGAAAAACCGTGTTTCCTAGTAATGGCTTTAATAGGCTCACATATATCTCCAAGATGTATCCCAGGTTTCAGCAAAGCAACAGCAGACATCATAGCTTCATAAGTAACATTTATCAATGTCCTTGCTGTTTTTGAAACATTACCTACGGTATACATTCTACTAGTGTCACCATAATATCCATCAAGGATAACAGTTACATCTATATTCAAAATATCGCCATTTTGAAGTTTTCTATCAGAAGGTATGCCATGGCAAATAACCTCATTTATCGATATACAGACAGATTTTGGATAACCATGATAATTTAAAGGAGCTGGAATCGCATTATTTCTTATAATTTCATCATGGCAAATTTTATTCAATTCTTCAGTAGTAACTCCTTCAACAACGAACGGATCAACATAATCAAGAATGTGCTTAGCAAGCTGACCAGCATTGTACATTTTTTCAAAAGCTTGTTTAGAGTACTTCTTTATTGCCATAACAAATTACAAAAATAAAATCAGTTTTATTTTATCAGAATTTTATGCGTATATCACATCTAAAATTTCATACATTTTTTTCCCACTTGGGCTTACAAAAGTTACCTCATCTCCTTTGTCCTTTCCTAACAAAGTTTTTCCTAGTGGCGACTGTACAGACAATAGCCCTTTAGAAATATCGGCTTCATCAATTCCAACTATTTTATACTTAAATTCCTCATCAGTATCGACATCACAAACAATTACAGTTGTTCCAAATCTCACGCTAGTTCCTGTCATTTTTGTGATATCAACTATCTCAGCTAAAGCTAGTTTGCTTTCTAGTTCCTTGATTCTCCCCTCTATAAGGCCTTGTTTGTCCTTAGCATACTGATACTCGGCATTTTCCGATAAATCTCCTAACGCTCTAGCCTCTGCAATTGCTTGAATTACAGCAGGACGTTCATTAGATTTTAAATTTTTTAATTCATCTTCTAAAATCTTATAACCTTCAGGTGTCATATAAACCTTACTCATCGTATTTCTCCACAAAAAACAATCTGTTGTAAAACTAACGGAATTAGATCACTCGCAAAACATACTATAGAAACTTTGTATACAAATAGTTAACTTTTTGTTATTCTAACTTTAACTTGCATTTACTAATTTTGGCCACATAGCATTATCTAAATTTGCTAACATCTCTTCATGATTCTTTATTTCTTCAGCAGATGCGCGAAAATCTCTAGCTTTCCTTACTGCAGCAATTTGCTTTTTTTTCACTGCCTTATCTTGTTCTGTCAATACACCGAAAGAGAGTATGCTTTGCTTCCCTCCTAGCATGTGAATATATACTTCACTAAGCAGCCAACAATCTATCAATGCGCCATGCTTTTCACGCTTTTCTAAAGATACATCGAACCGCTTACAAAGTGCATCTAAACTTGCTGGTGCTCCAGGAAATTTCTTTCTAGCTATCAATAATGTATCAACAACATTATCCATTGATATAAGAGGCTTATTAACTCGTTTTAGTTCAGAATTTAGAAAACCAATATCAAATTTTGCATTATGTATCACCAAAGTAGAATCTCCAATAAACTTCAAAAAATCATCTACAATTTCTTTAAACTTCGGTTTATCATAGAAAAATTCACTAGGTAATCCACAAATTTCTTGAGCTTCTTTAGACACTTCTCTTTCTGGATTTATGTAAGTCTGGTATACATTACCTGTAGGAATTTTATCTATCAGCTCTACACATCCTATTTCTGTTAACCTATCTCCAGTTGCGTAATTTAAACCTGTGGTTTCAGTGTCTAAAATGATCTCTCTCAAATTATCCCTCCATTTCTTGTCCTTGAAAAAGCTCATCGGCTCTATGTCGACGTGCAATATTATTTAGAATAGCTGTTATGAAATGGACGTCCTCCACTGACAAGAAACAACCAGCTACATCGACGTACTCTTTAAATAGAACCTTGCTAGGAACTTCTTTAAAAAACAACAACTCACAAACGGCCGCTCGCAAAACAGAAACAACCACCCTGTCAATCCTACTAAAAGTCCAATCTTTTGTCAAGTTTAATTTAATTTCTTTGTCTATAACCGATTGATTCTGAGACGCTTTTTCTAAAACGCTTTTAACTCTAGCTTTTGAAACATTTGCGATCTTTAGTGATGACATATCAATCAACTGATCGATTTCCATACTAAAAAAATCAGTCGTTATTTTCCGAATAGAATCTCCAGTAACATCATGTTGATACAAGCCCATTACTATACACATTCTAGCAAGTTTTCTGTATCCTGATCTGATCTCACTCTTTATCATATTTTATGCTAAGAAAAACACTTACTAATATTAACACGCATAAAACATTTAATTCAATATGTACATTATAAGTTTATCGCCCCTAGAATTGCTAATTATTTTGCTTATAAAGCAGGCAGATATTGGTGAGAAAGATATCGAATTTTCAACAAATTTCTTTCTGTTTTTAAGTCAGAAATAGCTAAAATGTCATCTTTTTAATTAGAAAATTCAAAATCATATAATGATCACATTACCACTTTACAAAGGCAAAACTATTATGTATCATTCAAAATTGATTTAGTTTACGGTGAATGAATTGCGTCTTTTAAGCTACTCTTTATTATTGTCTTCATTTTTTATGTTAACATCATGTGATGACAAGGAAAAAGGTAAAAACATTGGGCCTGCAGTTAAGGTTGTTAAAGTAAAGAAAGAATCAGTGCCACTAGATTTTGAAGCTGCAGGTAGAGTTTCTGGTTCACTTGAGATACAGGTTAGAGCTCAAGTTGGTGGAATTTTAAAAGAACGAAAATTCAAAGAAGGACAGTTAGTTAAAAAAGGCGAAAGTTTATTTTTAATTGATCCTATACCATATGAAACTATTCTTAATAAAATGGAAAGTGCTTTATCTTTAGCTGAGTCCGATCTAAGAAGAACAAAAAGAGATTTCGATAGAATGTCTAAAATGTTTAAAGCAAAAGCCGTTAGTCAAAAAGAATATGATGACTCTTTGTCTGCATACGAAAGTTCTGTAGCAAATGTAAATGTAGCAAAAGCGAATGTGAAGGAAGCAAGAATAAACTTAGAATATACAAATGTAAAGGCGCCTATGTCAGGAATTGTTAGAAAAGAGAATCAAACTGTAGGCAATTTAATTTCTACGGCTGGAGAATCTGCATTGTTGACATCTATGGTACGAACTGATCCGCTGCATGTCCATTTTTCGATATCTGGAGATTTCTGGCGAAAAGTATTTAATTTAGCAAAAAACAATGAAGCCGACATTCCAGCTTTAGATAAACTCAATGTTAAAGTTGTACAATCTAATGGTGATGCATGTCCAGTTTCTGGGAAGATCGTGTTTGCAGATAACGCTGAAAACGCTGGCACTGGAACTATTTCTTTAAAAGCTGAAATTCCTAACAAAGATGGGAAGAGTAGCCTAATGCCTGGACAATTTGTTCGAGTTATTGTAAGTGGAGCTCAGTATAAAAACCCAGTTATACCTACTTCATGTGTTATAGCTACTGCTGGCGGGAACATGGTCTATGTAATCGATGAGAAGAATATAGCCCAAATCAGACCAGTAAAAGTAAAAACTTTAAAAAATAAAGCTATCGTTATGAGTGGCCTAAAAGAAGAAGAAATCGTAGTTTGCGATGGAATAATTAAAGTCAGAGCAGGTTCAAATGTCACTCCGATTTTTGATGACAAACAAAAACTTGAAAATCACAGAGAAAACAATGAAGAAAAAGTATCTGAGAAAAACAACATTTAGCATGCATTAGAGAGTGAGATAATGAATACTTTATTTTTCATAAAACGTCCGATCTTATCCATAGTAATTTCTCTCCTTATTTTAATGTTCGGAGGAATATCAATTTTCAACTTACCAGTAGCGCAGTATCCAGACTTAACTCCTCCAACTATTTGTGTAACAGCTCAGTACCCAGGCGCTAGTGCAGCAGTTATTTCTGAATCTGTCTCAGCAATTTTAGAAGAAAAAATAAATGGCGTAGAAGACATGATTTACATGAATACTACAGTGTCTGCTGCCACAGGAACATCAACTACGCTAATTTCGTTTAATGTCGGAACTGATCCAGACAAAGCGATGATCAATGTGAATAACCGCGTGCAAATGGTTACTTCACTACTCCCTGACGTCGTACGACAGTATGGAGTAAAAGTTGAAAAAAGGTCGACTGCTATTTTACAAGTCGGGACTCTATATTCTACATCGCCTTTATATGATGCAAAATTTTTAGGTAATTATGCGATAATTAATCTTGTCGATGACTTAAAAAGGTTGGACGGAGTTGGAGATGTTCAAGTTCTAAGCGGCAATGATTATTCGATACGTATATGGCCAAAACCAGATATAATGACAAAATTACGACTTTCTGTAGGAGAAATTGTCGCTGCTGTTTCGTCTCAGAACAAACAAAGAGCAGCTGGAAAAGTTGGAC
>CAYLKK010000026.1:0-9781 GCA_964384495.1 uncultured Alphaproteobacteria bacterium | reverse complement strand
AGTTTTGTCATCTTTATCATAACTATAACTCCTACTGTAAACAATGCACATCCAACTTTAAGTAACGTTTGGCCAAGGCCAGGTTTTAAAAATCCCATTAAATGATTTGGATTTAAGAACATCATTATTCCAGTAAAAGCGAATGGAAGCGCACATAACACATATGCAGATGTTCTAGATTCAGAAGATAATGCTCTTATTTTTAGTTGTAATTCTAGCCGCTTTCTGACTATAGATGATAAGTTGCTTAATATTTCTACCAACATGCCACCATTTTCTATTTGTAAGATAAACGCAACGCTCAAGAATCTGAATTCTTCTATGTTTACATCGTTTGCTGTTTCAACAAACACTCTGTCAGCTGGAACTCCTAATTCTAATTTTTGCATCATCGATTTAAATGTGCCAGCTATTGGATCTTTAGCTTCTACTGCTACTAATCTAATAAGTTTAGTTAAGTTAAATCCTGCTTTTACACCACGTATCATCATGTCTAAAGCATCAGGAAATTGTTGAAGGAATAACGCTCTTTCCTTATCAGCTTGACGCGATAAAAATGAATATACAATAAATGATCCAATCGGCATACCAACGAGAATTGAATTTAATGGAATTTCAAATGCTTTAGTGTACATCAAAAAATAAACAACAACACATCCTACAACAATGCATAGAACAGCAAATTTTCCAAACGAGATTCTTATACCATCTTCTTTTAGTTTCAGTTTTATTTTTTCTGCGAAACTATTATTTGATGATAATAATTCTTCAAATTTTTCTTTTTCTTTATCAATAAAAGCAGAGCCTACTCTTCTTGTCACTACTCCACCTAAAGAACTTCTACTTTCAATAAATGTTTCTACTTTCTTAGCAAGATGATCATCATACTCTTTCTCGAACACAAATTGTTTAAATATTTTGAAGCCAATATAAAAAACAACAAAACATATAATGAAACATGAGAATATATTAATTAGATTCCACATATGCATCCTTCATAATTTTTAATAGTTCATTCTCGAGGCCGTGTACTATAGCCTTTTTCAAAAACGCAGGCTTTTCTGTGCAAGCAACAAATTTTCCAATAATTTTGTGATTTTCATCTTCACCTAAAGGTTCAAACTTGAATAAATGCTGATATTCTATTTCATAATTATCAGAAACCCCTAGTACTTCAACAATTTCTATAATTTTCCTAGATCCGTCATGCAATCTTGCTGTTTGAACTACTAAGTTAATTGCACCTGCAATTTGAGCTCTTACAACATCTGTTGGCAAAGCAAATCCAGACATAGCCACCATGTTTTCTAAACGCACAAAAGTCTCTCTAGCAGTGTTAGCGTGAATTGTTGACATAGAGCCATCATGACCAGTGTTCATTGCTTGCAACATGTCTATACATTCACTACCACGAACCTCTCCAATAACAATTCTATCTGGACGCATACGTAGGCAGTTTTTAACTAAATCCCTTATTGTTATTTCTCCCTTACCTTCTATATTTGGTGGTCTAGTTTCCAGTCTAACAACATGTGGTTGCTGTAATTTTAATTCTGCTGCATCTTCACATGTAACTATACGATCTTTGTCACTAATGAGTTGTGACAAAGCATTTAACATGGTTGTTTTTCCTGATCCAGTTCCTCCTGATACAATGATATTTAATGTGCACTGTGTCGCTATTTTTAACACATTCTCCATAGCATAACTTAATGCCCCGAAATTCGCTAAATCATGTAAATCATAAGTTTTTTTCGAAAATTTACGAATTGAGATAGATGTTCCATCTAAAGCTATAGGAGGTACAACTATATTAACACGGCTTCCATCTTGCAAACGTGCATCACAAAGTGGGCTTGATGTATCTACTCTTCTTCCAACTCTATGCGCTATTCTTTGAGCAATTTGCAATACATGATCTTCGTCTCTGAATTTTATAGGAAGTAAATGCATTATACCACGACGTTCTGCATATATTTGCGCATGCCCATTTACAACAATATCAGAGATTGTATCGTCAGATAATATATTTTCTAACGGTCCCAAACCTATCATGTCGTCAACAAGATCTCTAGCAACTAATTTTTGCTCTTTTTTAGTGACTTGAGCACGTCTTTCGTGTGCAAATTCAACAACGAAATTTTCAATTTCTTGTAACAATTCATCTCTGCTTAATTTAAAAGCGTTAGTCATATTAATACGACTTAACATAGCCTCATGTGCTTCTTTTTTAAATAAGGCTACTGTAGGAGACTCTTCTGCAAAATCTACATTGGCGAACTTTTGTGAGTCATTCTTTTCTGGTTTTTGTTCGTTTGTCATTCGCATAGATTAATTCTCCTTATTATGCTTTTTTATAAAATTTGTAAATAATTTTATAAATTTTCCCAGATTTGATGATTTGCCGTTTGTGTGTAAGTTATCTGTTTGAATTGATATTCCACCAAATATATCATCTAAAATATCTTCATAATGTGATACGCTTTTTTCATATGTTGCAACAATTGGTCTTCCAATATTTACAGCTGCTAGATATGAAGACGAATCGAATGGAATCATATGTCGTATATTTATGTTGATTATTTTTTCAAAGTCACTACGAGAGATGGCTCCATAATCGTATTTACCTACATTATTGGCAACGACTATTATTTTACTGTCTCTAGATTCTTGTTTAATAACCTCAATAATCCGTGATGCATGTTGTGCAGATGGCATAGAAAATTCAACGACTAACACAAAACAATTTGTTTTTTGTAAAACGATTTTAGTTAAATTATCAAAATGTTTAGGAGTGTCACATATAATATAATTAAACTGCCTTTTGATAACGTCTAAAACAACTGAAAATGAGATAGAATCATTTTCAGATTGTCTGAGGATATCAGTTAATCCACCTAAGTAAGATAATTTCTGACTATAAGATTGCAGTGTTGTTTCTATAAAATAATCATCAACTTTTTCTGGAGATTCTAAATAATCTAAATAAGATGTTTCAGTTTGTAAATCTAAAAACATGTTTGCATCACCAAACTGAAAGTCTGTGTCGACAATTAAAGTTTTTTTAAAATACTTGTTTGCTAATAACCAAGCACAGTTTGTAGCAAGTGTTGTTGTGCCAATCCCTCCGTTTGTGCCAAGAAATGTTATAAATTTACCAGTTCTGGCATCAGATACGTCATACTGATCTGTTCCTGCATTTGTATTATTTATAGATTTTTTAACTACATCGACAGTGAGTGTTTTATGCAAATAATCATAACACCCGAATCTTAGCAATTCTCTGAAAATACTAACGTTATTTTGAGAACCTATCACGATAATTCTTACATCAGGAGCGCAGACTTCTGTAATCGTTGTTAAATCTGTTAATGGCAATTCTGATTCAGATATATCAATAAGTATAATTTTAGGGGTGTCTATCGTTTTTAGGTAATCGCGTGCTTGATGTATTCCTCCTATATAACTTTCTGTATAAGATAAATTTAGTTCTTTTACTGCTTCATCTATTACTAACTTTGAGTTCTCATCAATTACAAACGAAACTAAGTTAAGTTGTGAAGAGCTTTTTTCTCCAGCCATTTATTTTCTCCAAAATCACTTACTCGCAACCGCTCCACCGCCAGCAGCGCCTCCAGAAGCCCCACCCCCAGAAGCAGTGCCTCCAGCAGCCGTGCCTCCAGCGGTCGTGCCACCTAACACTTTTCTAACATTCTTCACTGCAGATTTTGCATCAGTTTCGCTCATTTCTGCTGGATCTATTAAATCTCTGGGATTCGCTATCATTAATCCTAAATTATATGAAGTAGCGACACCGAAATTTGGTGTTTCTTTTGTGATATCTATATCTCCTATATCGTATTTCCATTTATCTGCAGTTGGTAATACTACATCATATAGATATGATTTCATTAACATATAATTGTCTGTAGATTTTTCATCTATATCTATTTTTCCAATTTCTATTATGTTTTCGCTTAGGCCACTTTCGATCAATGTATCTTTTGCTTTTTTAGCTGCGTTAATAGATATCAGTAAACTATCTTTGTTTTTTGCTATAGGTAAGATAGATACCTTTCTGACAGATGTTGCTGTAAACTCTTTTCCTAATTCTGCAAGCGCATGTAAATCTTGTTTAGATATCTCTTTTTCAAAATTCAATTTATGTAATCTCTCCTTTGTGATTTTTGCTGTAGATCTTAATACATCTTCGTGTGAATACAGATTTTTGCTATTAGGACCAGAACAGGAAACTAATATTAAGAGTGATGATATAATTACTATTTTTTTCAACATTCTAACCTCCATTACGATACAGTAAATCCTGCATTATTTGTTGCTTCATTACCTTGCTCTGTAAACCTTCTCATGAAGTTACACCGTACTGGAGAAATTAACTTAGGAGCTCTTTCAACTGGATTAACTAACGGTTTTGATGATGGTTTTACGATGTATGGTGTAATAATTATAACTAATTCGCTTTCTTTTAAAGTATCAGAAGATGATCTAAATAGTCCACCAATTAATGGAATACTTGCCAGACCAGGCATTTCGACAGCTTTTTTAGAAGCTTCTTTCTTTAACAAACCTGCTATTGCAAGACTTTGTCCGCTACCTAACTCAACAGTTGTTTTAACATTTTGCTTCGTCAATGGAGGTTCAGAGTTAGCTCCTTCAGTCGATTCTACTGCGCTTATTTCAGAATCTAGGTTAATACTAATGCGATTTTCTGATATCACATTTGGTGTAAATTTTAGTATTATTCCCCAATCTTTAAACTCTGTTGTGGATACAGCTGTTCCAGATGTTGACGCGGACCTGTAAGGTTGTTCTCCGCCAGATTGAAATTCTGCTTTTTCTCCAGACAAAGCGACTAAAGTAGGTTCTGCAAGTACAGTTGCTAGCGATTCTTCTGCTAAAGCGTCAATTACAGATCCTATACTGTTTCCATGCCGATCTGTATAATTCATTACAAATCTAGCTCCATTTCCTGGAACCGTTGCTGCTGTATCAGGGTTGTCTGTAAAGTTGCCTGCAGTTGCTGCTGCATCTGTTAGGCCTGCTGGTAATGCTGATTTTATCCCAGTATTCGCAATACCAGCAGAAATAGCAGAAGTAGATGTCAAAATAAGTGGCAAAGCTCCTCCAGCACTTCCACCTGTACCTGCAATGTTAAATGCGCTACCAAGACTAAATGAGCGCCAATTTATACCTAAACTTTTACTAACATTTCTGTCTAATTTGGCGACCTTTACTTTTAACATAACTTGAGTTGGAACCCCTATAGACATGTTGTTAACAATGTTTTTTTCATTTTGAGTTAGTTTCCCAACTAATTCCATAATATCAGCTGCAATTTTAGGATTTGCTACTGTTCCAGAAAGGACAACTGAAGTGCCTAAATTATCAATAGATATTTTTGATGAAGAAAAACGTTTTTTTAGTTCCCGTCTGATCATACTTAAATTGTGTGATACAAGCACTTTCTTGCTTATTAGATTTCTGTTTCCGTCTTTGTCAACAGTTGTTATTTTAATGTTTGTTTCACCAGTTTTTACACCTAGAATATCGAAAAAATCTTCATTCTGAACATTCACATCAGCTATGGTAGGATCTGTAACTAAAATGTTTTTTGTGCCTTTAGGAATTTTAAACGTTTTCGATTTATGCATTTCAACTTCTACAAAATCATATTCATAGATATCACCTTCATTATCCACTAGTTCTAAATCATTTTTTATTTCAAATGATTTATTTTGTGAGGGAATATTAGCTGCGTAGCATAATTCAGCTATAAGACATAATACTGAACTTAGATAGAAAAAAGCTTTCATAATCCTGCTCCCATTAATGATGATTGTGGCATACTATTGTAAATATTTGATTGATTTTGAGTAGTTTGTCCTCCTGTTGAGTTAATTCTATTAGTTCCATCTATTACCTCTCCATCTTCATCAAAATTAACTGTTGAGATAGTTGTTTTTTTCAAAATTTTTATAGAGTTATCGGATGCATCAGCAATAGTTTTTGATTGTTCACTTTGATCGTTCAAACAACTAAAAATATTTTTTTGTAAGATTTTTGAAAACCTATCCTCTTCGATTTGTTCATCGTTTTTTTGGTAATCGAAATTATTTATATTTAAAATTCTATTTTTTTTATTGCTATTATCTGAGAATTTAGTGTTTAAGTGAAATAACGAATTTATATCGATAATTTTATCTTTATTTGACTCTGGTTCATTGATATCTTTACTTTGAGTAGAGTTATTATTGTTTTGAGTGATTTTTATTTCTTTGAGAATTTCATTATTCAGCGCTGCATCTTTGACATTTTTTTCTTCAAGTTTTTCTTTTTTAGCTTCCTGAATAATTGCTTCTTCTTGATTTTTGAGTTTTAGTATTGGGTTTGGATATGAATGTATGGCGAGCAATAAGTCATTTATTACATTCTTATCCCCCTCTACCAGTAATGTGTTAACATTTTGATTATGGAGTACGGTATTTGTAAAATTATTAGATATATTTTCTCTAGAGCCATTTATTGCTAACACGCTCAAGTTTTCAAATACTATCGGTCTACCTCTATCATTAAAATGTAAATCGATTAAATCTCCTATTTTTAGAAAATAACATGGAGGAGCTGTCTTTTGATCTATACTGACATTTGCTATACCTTCTCCCTTTTTTATTCTATTTTCAAGCGATGCTATTTTAAGCTTTCGTTCTTCTTCTTCTTTGGCAATTAGTGCGTCTCTTTCTCTTTTTTGAAATTTTTCAGTAACTTCTTTTGTGATAGATGCACGAATTTTTGCTAAATCTTCAGCAGAAATTTCATCGTTTTTTGCTTGTTTCTTGACTTCTTCCATTTTTCTTGATAAAGAAGACATTGTAATTGGTACCCCTTTTTCGATGGGAAACTTTGCATACATATTTATTACAGAAGAGTAGCTACCAGCATCATTTAATGCATTATCATTTTTATCTTTTGCAATAAAATTTGCTGTTATAGCCTCTTTAGGCCACTTTTTCCACATTACAGTTGACGATCCTATTTTTTCCCATTGTTCAATTTTTCTTGTTGTAACTAAAACGAAGTACTCATCAATATTTCGTGAGTCTTTGTCAACGAATGGAATATCCGGAAGAGCTAATTCTTCTGATTGTAATAAAGTAATATCAGAGCTTGGAATTAGAATTCTAACAAACATCGTTACACATAATGCGACGACTATTGAAAGGAAAAATGGAATGTATTTGTTTGTATCAAATTTCATCGGATCCTCACTTATATAACATATCAGAAATAGATATTAATGTACTTATAGAAAGAATAACTCCGTATGGTATTTCTTGCTTAAATGTACATGCAGAATTTTTATGTTTTTCTATATCGCTGAACAATTCATTTTTTTCTATTTTGCAAGCAGAAGGAAAAAATATGCACTTTAATATACTATCTTTTCTTCTGAAAATTTTTATTGCATAATAAACTCTATATTTTTCAATTGTACGCCAAAAAAGTATGTATATAGAAACAGCAATAACACTTACTAATGACATCGCTAGAAAGAATTCAAGCATATGATCAGATACAAGTAAACCTATTCCAAACAATAGTTTAACGTCACCGCCTCCAAGCATATTTAGACGATTTAAAATAGCAGATGATATAAAAAATATACTTCCGATAGACAAAGCGTACAATGACCAACTTGTTATGCCAGAAATGCAAAAAATACAGTAAAGAATGATAGAAGAAACTACCACAGAATCTTCTATTCTAAAAAACAGTAGATCGTTTACTGCTATTATAGAAAAGAGAGCAAGGGATAAAATAAAAATAGAAACTCCTAACATGCTAGACTTCCTAAACTGTAAATAAATTCTACAGTATTCTTGTAAATTTAATATTAATTTGTTCTATCTATATTTTTATTGATAAACGAGATTAGATGGTAGGTAAAACAAATAAAATTCTGTCTTATAAGTTTAATAGCCATTTGTCTTATATTGCATCTTATGCAAAAAGTTGTAGGAATTACATTGATTTGTGTGATGACATAGAAGATGTTACGTATCTAAAAAAGAATGCTTCGGAAGATAATTTTAACGCTGATGTTTTTTCTGATTTTCCGTACAAATTTAACTAATATAATGCTCACTTTATAATGAACAAATTGTTAGGAACGCATTATGCATGGGGTGGTAATATTTATGGAGGTCGAAACTGTTCTTTAACGATTAAAGATTTTATGTGTGTATTTGGGAGATATTTACCAAGACATAGCTTGGATCAAATAGAATCTCAACCTGATGTTGTAGATGTTGCGAATGCTGTTGATAAAGAAGCAGAAATTAATAAATTATGCACTCCATTCTAATCAATAGTATATATGCCTGGTCATATCATGCTTTATGTAGGTGCTGATAAGTATAATCGTCCTGTGTTTTTTCACAATGTAGCGTCTCTTTGCCATTTTGATGATTTAGGAAGATTCTTTGTTGGAAAGACGATTTTATCTCATGGTGATGATACAAAAAAACTTTATCCTAAAAAAAAGACACTGCTTCAAAAAATAACTAAAGTGTCAGTAGTGAATCAATAAATTAATATGAAGAGTTTGCAAGTTTTATAAAATGTAAGCAACTACATATTGTAATTTTGTAGTTAACGCTATTTCCTCTAGAAATTTTGTTCTTAAATAAGAAAATAGCGCATGCAAAAATTTGCTGATTTATTCAAATTCTATTGCATTGTTTGGGCATGCAGCAGCGCAGCAGCCGCATGATAAACAAATATCATTGTCTATTTCTATATTTCCATCGCTATTTAACTTACATGCTTGAACTGGACATATTTCCGTGCACTGCATGCATTTTTTACATTTTTCTGTAATTACTTTCATTGTTTTTATCTATATAAACTTGAACATTTTATCATGAAATATACATAATACAATTATCGAAGCAGCTCATTTATTGATGTTTTACTTCTAGTTTGTTCATCTACTGTTTTGACTATTACTGCACATTGTCCAAAAATGTCATTTGCTATTTTTCTTGCTCCAGGAATTACAACAGAATATGCTGGTATTTTACCGTAAGAGATAGATCCTGTGTTTTTGTCTACTATTGGTGTCGATTGTGTTAACATTACACCTGGTGCTAATACAGCTCCTTTTTCTACTATTACACCTTCTGTGAGTGTACTTCTAGCTCCTATGAAACAATTATCCATTACTATTACTGGTGCATTTTGTAGCGGTTCTAACACTCCTCCAATTGTAACACCGTCAGAAATATGACAATTTTTTCCAACATACGCACAGCTGCCAACTGTCGTATGTGTATCGATCATACTATTGCTTCCTATATGTGCTCCTACGTTAATAAAACTAGGCATTACAATTACGCCTTCTGCAATGTGAGCAGAAAAACGAACAATAGATCCTGGCACTATTCTGATTTTATTTTTTTTGAAATCTTCTTCATTCCAGTTTATGGTTTTTAGTGGAACCTTATCGTAACATCCGCACGAAGTAACGCTTGGTTCTGAATTCTTAAAAAACAATAAGATCGCTTTTTTTATCCACTGATTCACAGTAATGCTATTTTCATTTATTTCGACGACAGAAATAGCGCCAGAGTCCAACATTTTCAAAATTTCTACTAATATATTTAAATCTACTTTTCTGTCTTTAGATCCCCAACAACTCTCAATATAATCGATGTAATTCATATTTAATAAACTCCAAATTGTTTGTAATTTAAACTTAAAA
>CAYLKK010000025.1:8006-9975 GCA_964384495.1 uncultured Alphaproteobacteria bacterium | reverse complement strand
ATAGGTTATTTGAAACAGTAAATACAACAGATATCGAAGCGATTTCAGTTCACAACTCTATCGATTGCGGTTATCTTTATATTTTCGTAGCAAAGAATAACGATAAAATTGTTGGGATCGGGAGGATAGATAGAGTTGCTAAGCGAGATGTGACTCCTCCGGAATTCAGGTATGTTTTTTGGAATAAAGGAAAGTCAATGGCTGACAAGCCAGATATAGTCATTTATAACGGTACATTAGAGGTACTAGGTACTGCACACAATTTGTTTTATCAATTTAATAACAATGGTTATACGTATATGTTTGATGATCTCAGAGGTTGTTATTCTGAGGAAGACGGTCGTTTTCATTTGCATGTAGACAAAGAAAACACACCACTATGTTCTTACGAAGTCGATATTATTAGAATTGCTGATAATCGAATTAAAAATGCATGCAGTGTGTTATATTAATCTTCTATTTTTTATTCTTTTAGATTTTTTTCTATGTATTTTTGTGGCGTTGTTTTCAACAACGCTTTTTTTTACTTCTTCCTTACTCTTTATTTTTTTTAATATTTCAACTTTTTCTATTGCCGCAGCATGATTCATTTCTTCTTCATATATATTTAATGCTTTGTCGTAGTCTTTATTAATACCATAAGCTAATGCTAAATTATATTTGTGTGTGCTTGATGCTCCAGGCATAGTGCAAGCTCTTTCAAGGTATTCAATTCCTTCTTTTGTTCTATTTGTAGACATGACTAACGATAATCCTAAATTTCCACATGCATCTGCATATTGAGGATTTACATTTATTGCTTTAATATAATATTTCCTTGCTTTTTCATGCTCAAATTTAGATTCATAAATAGTTCCTATGGCATTTAGAGCTTTATAGTATGAGTTCAATTTAGAAAAAATATTCATCGCCTCATCAGTATTACCACGCAATAGGTGTATTTTCCCAAGAGAATATTTAAAGTTTTCATTATTAGGGTATTTTTTGAGACTGTTACTTATTTCTTGCATAGCAGTATCTAGCTTATTCATTTGGATATATGCTTCTATTTTCCCAATAAGTGCTTCTATTGAAGGCCCATTTTTTTCTATTGCTTTATTATAAAAATTTAAAGCAACTTCACTGTTCCCGAGAGCAAGTGTTTCATCAGCAATTTTTATATAAACATTTTTTTTCGCATTGCGTTGCTCATTCGTGGAGCATGCATAGCACATAAGTAGGGTCGCTAAGCTGATACTTGTAAAACTATTCATAAGTAAATAACCAAAGTTTAATGTAAAATTATTCTATTTATTTAGTAAAAAAATAGTATACAAAACCAAAATATATAGAAAGATATATAACTTCTATAATACATTGCGTAAACTGATTCAGCTTGATTGAGATGTAGAAAATGTATACAATTTTAAAAGTTAATATATTATTAAAAGAAAAATTAGATTAATTGAGGATGTCGTTTTATATGTACAAAATAAGCTAACTTGTGTTATTAAAAATTCATTTGTTTCTATAGCGTTAGCTTTTTTAGTATTTGTGTTTTACCATTATTATATGAATAGCGGGATCATTTTAGCTACTTTATCATCTATTTGTGGAACGTTTTATGGATATACATTTTCAAAAACAAACAACACCGTTGTATGTTCTGTGCTCACACATTTCTTGTTAAATCTTGTACATTTATTACTTTTTACATATCCGCATTTTTTATGCAGTAATTGATTGTTTTTCTTATTAAATAGATAAGACTCACATTTTATCTATAAAGCTAGCATTACAGGCATAATTTATACAAAATATACGTTTTTATACAAATTTAAAAAACAGCATGATAATAGTCAATATTCTTTAACTTGTACTGTATAGAAAATAAATAATACTTCGATAGCAAATATTTTGTTGAAAGATTCTTTATTTAATGTTAGATTCTCTAACGTTAATATTTACATAATGTTATGAGTTTTTTAAA
>CAYLKK010000025.1:0-7996 GCA_964384495.1 uncultured Alphaproteobacteria bacterium | reverse complement strand
AAATTTACCTATCCAAACAACAATTATTAGTATAATTGGAAAAGCTGCGGATAAAGCCTCTAGAATTATGACTAGAAGTTTTCATGAGCTTGATCGTTTAAAAATATCGAAAAAAAACGACAATAGCATTGTTACAAATGTAGATATACTAGTTAACGAAGTCGTAATGGATGTGTTATTACATGCACGCCCAAGATATTCATTCTTATCAGAAGAAATCGGAGAGGAAAAAGGCGAAGATTCTTATCGATGGATTGTAGATCCGCTCGATGGTACTTCTAATTTTGTTCATGGGTTATCGGATTGGAACATTTCAATCGCATTAGAAGATTTAGAAAAAAATGAAATTATTGCTGGCATAATATACAATCCTGTAAAGAATGAAATGTTTTGTGCAGAAAAAGGTTGCGGAGCCTACATGAACAATCGTAGGCTACGCGTATCTACTCGAAATAAAATTTCTGATGCATTTATTGCTGTAAAAAAGTTGCAAATGAAAGAGGGACTTTTAGCAGAGAGAATTTGTTCTGGTGTAAGAAAATTAGGGTCTAGCTCAACTAATTTTGCATACTTAGCTGCGGGAAAATTTGATGTGTTTTTTCTTGAGCAAAATTCAAAAAATATATGGGATGTAGCTGCAGGTCTTATTTTGCTAAAAGAGGCAGGTGGCATTTCTGTAGATAAAAATTGGAATCCGACAAATGACTGTGCGGCAGTGTCAATTGCTACTACGTTGGATATGTTGCCAGAAATAGAAAGAGTATTTAAATAAGAAAGCATGCAAATAAAGGGGAAAAGGTCTAAATCATCGCGGAATTGGCTTAACCGGCAAGTCAATGATTTCTACGTAAAGAAATCAAGGAAAGAGGGGTATAGAGCTCGTTCTGCATACAAATTAATAGAAATAAATGAAAAATATAAGTTTTTAAACAATGCTATAAATGTAGTAGATCTAGGAGCTGCTCCTGGTGGATGGTCTCAGGTTGTATCAGAACATGCAAAACATGAGAGGTCTAAAATAAAAAATATAGTAGCTGTAGATTTACTGAATTTTGATGATATATATGGTGTTTCGAAAATTGTTGGCGATTTTACAAAAGAGGACACTCAAAATCAAATATTACGTTTGTTAAACGGAGAAAAGCCAGATTTGATAATTTCAGATATGGCTCCATCAACAATAGGACATAAACAAACTGATCATTTAAGGATGATGGCTTTGCTTGATGAAGTATTTTATTTTATTGAGTCTAATTTGAAAGAGTCTGGAAATTTTATAGCCAAAATATTTCAAGGTAGTGAAGAGCAAAAATATATTGATCAATTAAAATCTGTATTTGAAAAAGTATCGTTTTTTAAGCCTAAGTCAAGTAGGGCAGAGTCTGTTGAGATATATGTTATAGCATCATCAATGAAAGATAAGAAATAAATCTAGCTATTTATCCTAGTAATACTGAAATAAAGAAGATAAAGTTAAACCAATCATATAGATAAACACATAAAAAAATAGCGTGGTTGATTGCCACGCTATTAAAATAAGCTAGATTAATTATAAACCGCTTTTTATTTCCTTCCCATCAAATTTAAGACCTGTATATAACAATAATGGGGCAGATATACAAATTGATGAAAATGTTCCAAATACCAATCCATACAAAATTGGGAAGCTAAAATCGAATATAACCTTTCCACCTAATGCACATAAGACAGCGAGTGATATAAACGACGTAAATGCTGTTAAAACAGTTCTGGAGAGAGTTTCATTCATACTTCTATTCAAAACTTCAACTAAAGTTAAATTGCTGTATTTTCTTAAATTCTCTCTTATTCTATCGAAAATAACGACGCTGTCATGAATAGAATAGCTTGCAGTAGTTAGCAGTGCTACAATTGTATTGATATTAAACTCAAAATAATGAAAGATAGCATATAAACCAAGCAATACCATTATGTCATTAGCTAAAGCTATAATTCCACAAATAGCGAACTGCCATTCGAACCTGAACCAAATATATATCAAGATAGCCAAAAGGGAAATTATAACTGCATATATTGCATTTTCAACTAATTCTTCTCCTACTTTTGGGCCAATCGTCTCGACTTTTCTATACTCTACATTATCTCCTAACGCACTTTTTACTTTTTCAACGATAGTGTCAGCATCAATATTATTGTCTGTGGAATTCGGAATTCTAATCAATACATCTCGATCAGAACCGAATTCTTGTAAAGCGACTTCTCCAATTTTTAATGAATCAAGTGAACTCCTCATTGCCGATAAATCAGCTGTTTTTTCAGTTCTGACTTCCATAACTAATCCACCTTGAAAATCTACGCCGTAGTTCATTCCTTGATAGAAGAAGAAAAACACGCTCAATAACAAAACGAACAATGAAAATCCAAAAGTATAAAATCTATGTCCGACAAAATCTATCTTTGTATCGTGAGGTATCAACTTATAAATATTCATAGTTTTTCTCCTAAATTACACATGAACTACGATTTTACGTTTAGATTTAATTAATAAAGAAACGACCATTCTTGTTAACGTTGTCGATGTAAAGAATGAAATAACTATTCCTAATCCAGATGTTATAGCAAATCCTCTTACAGAACCTGTACCAAATTGATAAAGACAAAGCATACCAATTATAGTATTTAAGTTCGTATCAACAATAGTAGACATTGATAAATTATACCCATTTTCTATTGCCGTGATAGTTTTCACCCCTTTTCGAATTTCTTCTTTAATTCTCTCATTAATCAAAACGTTTGCATCAACAGCCATACCTACTGTAAGAGCTATACCTGCGATACCAGGCAAAGTTAGAGTCGCTTGTAGTACTGACAAAAGAGCTATTGTAAATATTAAGTTTACAACTACTGCAATATTAGCAATTGCGCCAAATGATGAATACCACATAAACATAAATCCAACTACTAATAATGCGGACATTATTGTCGCAATCACACCGGATCTAATAGAATCTGCACCTAAATCAGGTCCGACAGTTCGTTCTTCTATTGTTTTTAACGGGGCAGGTAAAGCACCAGCTCTCAATAACAATGCCAAATCTTTTGCGCTTTCTACAGTGAAAGAATCACTTGTTATGCAGCCGGAACCACCCATGATTGCACTTTGGATTACAGGAGCACTTATGACTTTCCCGTCCAGAACTATTGCCAAACGTTTCCCAACATTATCTCTTGTAGCTTCTCCGAATTTTCTAGCCCCTACAGAATTAAACTTAAATTTCACTTCAGGCCTATTATAATCATCATAGTCCATAGAAGCTTCAACTAACGTCTCGCCACCTACAATTATTTGTTTTTTTATTGGCATTAGTTTTCCACTTTCCTCTGATGGGAGATAATCAGCGTCGACAAGCGGTGTTTCGATATTATCCAAAGAAGTTATTTCTTTAGCTGAATCATCGACTAATCGGAACGTTAACTTAGCTGTTTTACCAAGCAATTCTTTGACTTTTCCAGGATCTTGTAACCCAGGAATCTGTAATAGCACTCGATCGTCACCATGTTTTTGGACAAGAACTTCCCTTGTACCATTCTCATCAACTCTTTTTCTAACAATTTCTACTGAACGATTTACAGCCTCGAAAATACGCTGTTCTAAAACACCAGGTTTTGGTAAAATAACTACATTGACACCATCAATAGAAACATTGAAATCATGATCTACTGCGTTTAGAACACCTCTAGCTTTTCCGACTCTATTTGCATCTTTTAAATCAAACTTTATTTCAGTAACACCACTAGGAATGTTTTTGGGAAAAGATGAAGTATAAGCAATTTTCCCCTTTCTTAATGCGTCTCTATAGGAATCTAAAGTCTGGTTCATATAGTCAGTTATAACAGCACTTGTATCTACTTCAAGCAGCATATGAGAACCGCCACGTAAATCTAGTCCTAAACTTACTTTCTGTTTAGGAAGAAAATCTGGCATTCTCTCGACAACATAATCTGGCAGAAAATTTGGTAACGCAAATAGAAAACCTACTGCGCATACACAAGATATCAGCCAAATCTTCCAACGTTCGAAATTCATTTAACCCACTCCATGAAAATTATTTTTCTTCTTTTGCTTTTTTGGTTTCTAATTTCCCCTTGTTAGTTTTCTTCTCTTTTGGATTAGAATCAGATTTTGCTTTAGCTGTACTAGATGTATGAAGCTTTGTATCAATAATCTCAGTAATAAAACTCTTATACATTTCCACTTCAGCATTATCAGATATCTTAACCAAAACCCTATGTTCATCGAGAATTTTAGATACCTCTCCGATGATTCCGCCATTTGTTATAACTTTATCACCTTTCTTCAATTTGCCTAATTTCTCCTTTTTTTGCGCCTCTCTTTTCTGTTGAGGTCTTATTATTAAAAAGTAGAACAGAACAAATATTGCAACAAAAGGTAAAAAAGCACTTAACGGATTAGACTGAGCAACATCTGCTGAATTATTGACAGGTTGCTGCACTTCAGCAGTCGTAGTTTTTTCCATACTAAACTCCAAAATTCTATATTGTCTTATTGTAACTAAAAATACTTAGATGGATCAAGCGGTTCATTGCCTTTCATTAGTTGAAAATACAACTGTGGAGATGTCACATCTTCACCTGTCTTACCAACATTACCTATAATATCTCCAGCACTAACTTTCTCGTTTTTCTTCACGGAAATCTTATTTAGATGAGCGTACATAGAAACAGTATCGTTTTTATGCTTTATTAATACCATATTTCCATACTCAGGTAATTTATCGCTACCAGCGTATATTATGCTACCATTGCAGAATGCCTTCACTGGTGTACCTACTGGAGCTCTAACAACAATACCATCGCTCGGCAATCCATCTTTGTCATTGTCACCGAATTTTAGAATTGTGGTTCCATCTACAGGTTTTACATATTCTGTAGCTTTTTGTGTTGACTCTTTCTTCTTTGTATCTTGCTTGGTAGTTGTTTTTTTTTCAGTTGCGGAAACACTCTTAGCTTTAGTCTGAATATTTTTAGCTTCATTATCAGATTTAGAAGTTTTTATGCTAGTGCTAGATGCTGCTGTAGATACAATAGGTTGAGCAACTGACATATCGATATTACTGTTTTTAGCAGGAACTGTAACCCATTGCCCATTGCCTTCTGATTGTCCATCGTCGATATTAGTTTGATCTATAGCATCTGGCGATTTTCCGTTTAACAATTCTGGACCATTATCGTTATATACGTTTTCATGTCGTGTGAGCGAAGCTTCACTATTAATCACGTTTACAGAAGATTGCGGAGTACTTATATCAATTTGCATGTTGTCCTGAATAGAAAATGCATTATCTGAATTTCCAACTTCGTATGGAGCTAAATCACTCCTTTCGCATGAAGATAACAACAAGCATAAAGAAGCTATTGAATATATTCCTCTAATATTGTACTTAAGCGCCATAGAATACTTCCTTCAATCTATCCATTGACTCATAATCAGTTAAATCGCAATAAAGAGGAGTGATTGAAATTGCATTTTCTAACAGTGCACCTAAGTCAGATCCAAGCAAATATTCTTTGCTTTTATCCAATTCAGAATGTAGCCAATAAAATTTACTTCCAGCTGGATCTACGTCAACTTTAGTTTGCCAATTTGCAGTTAAATTAGCCTGTTCAGTAACTCTAATGCCAGAAACTTGCGAATGTAAGCAATTTGGGAAATTTATATTCATAACACGCTTCTCTAACCAATGTATCGAATATAGCTTTTTTATAATATCTGGCAAGAAATTTTCTACATTTGAAAACTTTGAGGTTCCACCTTGTGAAGCTTGCTGACTAACACATATAGATTTTATTCCTTGGGAAGCCGCCGCAAATCCAGCTCCTAATGTTCCAGACAGAGACAAATACGCTGATACATTTTCTCCATGATTAATACCTGAAAGTACTAAATCTGGTTTTTTGTCTGTTAAAATTTGATTCAATGCAACGTAGACATTGTCAGCTGGAGTTCCAGTAACAGAGAATTTTCTAGGAGACCATTCTTGTATCCTAAGTATGTTGTCAAATGTAACAGAGCCACCTCTACCACTTTGCTCTTTTTCTGGTGCTACAACCCAAACATCAGGCGTTATAGAATTTGCAATTTTTTCTAATACTTTAATTCCAGCTGCGTGGACACCATCATCGTTCGTTATTAATATCCTTATTCCAGACAATGACTGCAATCTCATTTTTCACCTACTTTTATTACTTCACATTTCATATAATCTCTCAGGACAGAAGGGACTGTAACGCTACCATCTGCATTTTGGTAATTCTCTAAAATAGCAACAAGAGTGCGTCCTACAGCGAGACCTGAACCATTTAAAGTTACTACAAAATCCTTTTCTTTCCCATCTTTATATTTTGTTTTCATCCTTCTGGCTTGGAATTGACCGCACGTTGAGCAACTAGATATCTCTCTGTACGTATTTTCGCTAGGAAGCCAAACTTCTATATCGTAAGTTTTTCTTGCGCTGAACCCTATATCTCCACTGCACAACACCATCACTCTATAAGGCAGATCTAACTCTCTTAATATATGTTCAGCACATGATGTCATCCTTTCCAATTCATCAAGCTCATCTTTAGGGTGAACAATTGACACAAGTTCGACTTTACTGAATTGATGATTTCTTATCATTCCTTTTGTATCACGTCCGGCCGAGCCAGCTTCTGCCCTAAAGCATTGAGTGTAGGACGTTAAACGAATAGGTAGCTCTGAAACATCAATTATACTATCTCTAACTGTATTAGTTAGTGGCACTTCAGCTGTTGGAATTAACCATCTTCCATCTTTTGTACAGAATAAATCCTCTGAAAATTTTGGTAATTGCCCTGTACCGAACATAACATCGGAATTTACTAAGTAAGGAATATATACCTGAGTATAACCAAATTTACTAGTATGTGTATCAAGCATAAAACTAGCTATAGCCCATTCCAACCGTGCTAATGCTCCACTCATTATAGAGAATCTACTGCCAGATAACTTTACAGCTGTTTTGAAATCCATTAATTCAAGTTTTTCCCCAACTTCATAATGAGGAAGTGGAGTAAATTCAAAATTTCTTGGTTCACCAAACGTTCTTATAAGTTTGTTGTTTCTTTCATCTTTTCCTAAAGGTACATCATCTAAAATTACATTAGGAATTTCAGCCAACATGTTATCTAATGAAAAACGTAATCTTGTTTCACTTTCTTTTAAGACTTCAATTTCATCTTTTATAGTAGATGCTGTTTCTTCTAGCTCTTCTGTATTTTCTCCAGCACATCTTTTCTTGGCAATTTCTGATGCAATATCATTTCTCCTAGATTGTAGAATCTGTAGATTTGTTACAATATTCCGCAATTCTTTATCTGTTTCGACGAGCTTATCAGACATCGAAGAAATTCCTCGCGCAGCAAGTTTAGAATCAAACAACTCTCTATTTTCTCTAATATATTTTATGTCGTTCATAATTCCTCAATTAAGCTAAATTATCACTAGGTTTTAAATCTTGTAAACTTGATGGTGTTACAAATTTTCTATTTTTCTTAGAATTTAAATCAAAATTTTGGCCGACCCTATTAACATTGATCATTACTCCATGAGCAGAATTCGCAGTATTTAAATAGAAAACATTATTTGTATCATCATTTTTTTCTAAGTTTGAAGAGGACACTACTTTTCCTGAACACGACTCCAAACTCTTTTCTGCAGCTTTGTATATCATCATACCAATTATTTTAAATATTCGTCTTCTCAGTATAAACACAGTGCAGCATATTATTGCGCAAGATACAAAAATGTCCATTTTTCAATCTCTCAAAATATAAGATTATTATAGTCTGAAGATATAGTATTTTCAACTTAAGAAAAGGACTATTACTTTTTTATTTTATAAATTTTGGGTTAGTTTGTGGAGTATTGGAAGTGATTTGAGACAGAGAGTATTTCTTATCATTTTTGATTTTTTAG
>CAYLKK010000024.1:0-10002 GCA_964384495.1 uncultured Alphaproteobacteria bacterium | reverse complement strand
CAACACAATAAGTATTACATGTAACTTTTTATTTAACATCCCTAGAACATACCTCCAGATAGTGTAAATGTCTTTTTCTTATCGAACTTCGCCCTCTTCAAAGGAACCGCAAATGTAAAAGTCATAGGAGCTCCCACAGGACAATTTTTCCATTCTATTGAGATACCAATAGATACACGTGGAGACGATGAATCAACTATGTCTAACCCTAAAGACCTTTTCAAATTTTTCTGAACTCTGTTTGGATTATTTTTTGCATATTTATACGGAACGCCCCAGACACTCCCAACATCAACGAATGCCGCTCCAATGATTCCTAATTCAGAGTCAGATATTGGATGCCTAACCGCTGTTGTTACTGACCAGAACTTAGTTCCTCCAATGCTGTCTGTATTTGGCTCTCTAGGAGAAACACCACAGGTATCAAATCCCCTGAAACTATATCCATCTCCACCAAATTGATATCTAAAATGGCTTTTTACATTTTTTCTTTCACTAATATGTCCAACTTGCCCTTTTATAGAAAACATAGTTTTGTCATCGATGAAGTTAATAGGAGTGTAGTATTCTCCTGAAATCGAATTTTTAAAATAGCTTACATTTCCAATCAACCCAGCATATGAATTTCGTAATGAAACAATATATCCACTTTTTTTCGAAAGTTTATTAAATCTACCGGAGTATGACAAAATCGAAGTTAACTCGCCACACCTATAAGTTCCAAATTCATCTATCATAATTGTACTAACGCTAGCTTCGTTTCCATTTACTTTATTTAGTTTTTTCCCATTGCTATCTATATACAATTTTCGACCGAATGTGAAAGTACCTACGATTGTGTGACTCAAGTTGTCATTTATCCTATAACCGATAGATGGAGAAATATATATGTCTCTGTATCTGGCATGTTCTTCTTTTTTTCTATTCCGCATATTTCCGCCAATTTCGATCGATCCGACGACATCCTTCCATATAAAATTTGGCTCACTTAACGAAATACTACCGCTCATTGTTTTTTGTGACACCATAATATCTGATGTTAATGTTTGTCCTCTTCCTCTAAAGTTGGTATTACTGTAGCCAAGCATTCCACCTAATCCGTCAGCATCTGATAGTGTAAATGCTAAATTCACTGCGCTACAACTTACCTTTTCTTTAACAGAAATTGTGACATTTACTCGATCTGGCATACTTCCTTCGCTTAAATTTACAGATACGTCTTCAAAGTAATCTGTATCCTTTAAATCCTGAACTGCCATTTCTAAAGAAAAAGAATTAAATGGATCACCTTCATGCGAGTTTAAATACTTTCTAATAACAGAATCAGCTGTTATTGTGTTACCTATGATGTCTATTCTTTCTATAAATAAGCGTTTACCCTCAACAATTTTATATGAGACGTTTGCAAGCCTGTTTTTTCTATCAAGATTAACATCGACTAGCACATCTACAAACGTTTTCCCTTTTTTGTTCAGTTCTCGTAAAATAATTCTGCGGTTTTGTTCTATCATCGAATGGCAGTAATCTTCCTTGTCTTTGATAGTAATTAAATTTTTATAATCTTTGACTTTTATTCCATCTATTTCACTTGTTAAATTCGGAGCTGCAAACTTGAATTTAAAGCCTTCTTCTAAAGTAACAGTGATATACGACTTTTCTCTACTAAAATCAATTTCTGACGCTATTCTCTTTACGTTGATGTCAGGATACCCTTCATCCATATAAAGAGCTTTTAACGCGTCTGTATTAATGTAAATTTTATCTTCGCCAAATATAGAAGCTTCAGTATTCCAAAAGCGCCAAGACGCATGTTCTTTTGTAAACATTTTTTCTTTTAAAAATGAAGAAGGAAATGCTTTATTCCCACAGAATATTATTCTTTCTACAACTGTTTTTTTACCCTCATTGATCTCAAATACTATATTAACTTTCCCTCCTTGTAAGTTTATTACTTTTGGTACAATAGATGCAGATGGATATCCATTCAGCTTGTAAGCCATTTGTAAGTTCGTGACAGCTTCCTGAATAACAAATCTATTGTACATCTTCCCTGTCATTAAGTTGGAAGATAAAATCGTTTTTAACGAGTCATCCTTTACGTTCTCGTTCCCTTCAAATACTACTTGTTCAATAATAGCATTTTCTTTAACATTTACTGCAAACTTTCCGTTCTCCTTTTTTTCAATGCTAACGTTGGAAAATAACCCACTTTTATGTAACGACTTTAATGAGAAACTAATTTGTTCTTTTTCAGAAAGGCCATTGTTTTTCCCAATAGCAATCATGTTTAGTATGGTTTCTTTGCTAACCATATTTAAACCATTAATTTCTATATTACTTAAATTTTTTGATTGCTCCACGGTAAATTTCGATATATCTACATTCCTTTTATAATGAGATTGAGTTCTTCTTTTTTTTAGCCTGTTTTTAAATCCAACAAAATTGTTACTTTCAATTCCACTATTCTTATCATCAGAATTTGTTGCAGTAAGCTCATCTCTTATAGATTTGTTATCATCAAATCCACAATCCTTAGACGCGTATAGATTGAAATCTAAGCACAACAAACACGACAAGAACAAAACATACTTGTGCCTCATGAAGAACCTCAAAGAATAATTTTCATAGATTATACTATTAATTTTGCATTAATACAGTATCGCATTTAGTATTTTTTTCACAAAACCAATTTTAGTTATATCATTGATTGTTGTGAATAACATTAAACCAATAAGCAGCGCTATACCGGCATTCAAGATAAAATTCATAATTTTTTTATTAATTGGTCTACGTATTATTTGCTCAATAAATGATATAACTATGTTTCCTCCATCAACGACTGGCAATGGGAATAAGTTTATTACACCAAGATTTATTGACAATGTAACTGTAAACATAATCAAAGCTACTATATTGCCTGTCTTAGCTATTTCACCAGAAATTGAAGCCATTTGTATAAATCCGCCCAAGTTATCTACAGACTGTTTACCTGTAAATAATTGTCCGAATGCATTCAATACGCCTAAAATCATATCTATACAATTAAAAAATGATTTTTGTATTGCATCAAATGCATTAGCTTTTTCGTACTTTGTTACACCAAAAGCGACTCCAATTGTTTTCACTTTTTTCGCTGAACCAAATGTAGAATTCACTTTCTTCTCTTCTGGTTTTATCTTTAATGATATTGCTTCTCCATTTCTGAGCACTTTAAAATCTATGTAATCATTTAGAGACGAATTTATCAATTTTGGTACTTGTGTGTCTTTTTCTATTGGAGTAGAATCTATTTCTAATATTTCATCTCCAACTTGTAATCCAGCAATGAAAGCCGGGCTATCTTGAACAATCTTTATAATCTCTGGTTTCCCGCTAGGAATTCCGCAAAACAAAAAAACAGCGCTCATTACAATGAATGCATATACAAAATTTGCGAAAGGGCCACAAAAAGAGACAAACATTTTCTGCCAATTACTCTTAGATTCCAACGTCATATTTTTCTCTTCTTTAGACAGCTTTTTGATCGCCTCTTCGTCTGATTTGCTGCTAGAAATATCATTGTCTCCTAACATCATCACATATCCGCCAATTGGGATAAGAGAAAGCATCCATCTTGTGCCATTTTTATCATTAAATCCAAATAATTCTGGCCCCATTCCAATCGAAAACTTTTCGACTTTAACTCCGCATTTTTTTGCAGCTAAATAGTGCCCTAATTCATGGAAGAATACTACGACTGTAATAATTACAACAAAAGAAATAATATAATAAAGTGAATCCATTTTTTACCTAAAATACATAACGTATAAAACAATATGAGATAGATACAAAAATTAAGCTGTCGAATCTATCAAAAACTCCACCATGCCCAGGCAATATGGAGCCAAAATCTTTTATGTTAAAAATGCGTTTAATATATGATTCATACAAATCGCCTAGTATAGAACTAAGAATCATAAACTGTAACGCTATAGTTGAAATTTGTAGCTCAGGGAGATAGTGAATAGCTACAAGCAAAATATTTGGCACTAAACATGCGCCTATAAATCCAGAAATTGTTTTATTTGGACTAATTTTCTTTAACGGCCTATAACCTCCAAATGTTTTACCAATAAAATAACCACCGATATCTGAAAGGCTGGAAATTAAAATCAGAATAAGACACCCTGCTATCCCACAATTGTCTCTTATATAAGACAATGAAATGACTCCAAGAAGGCAAATAAACGCAGATATGACTTTAAGCAAACCGTGCCCATTGTGTGTGTTGAAAAATATTTCATAACACATAGAAATAAAAGCTATCCCGCACAGAGTCTTAAAAAACACTCCACCATAAAATATACAAATCCCTCCAAAAAGACTTAGCGCTATAGCTGATAAAAAGCGTTCTTTTATATCTGAAAAACTAGTGAAACGGTTATTTACCATAGCGCCTATCTCTTTGCAAAAATTGCTCAACAACTAAATCTAAATCTTCTTTAGAAAAATCAGGCCAATATTTTTCTACAAAAAATAGCTCAGAATACGACAACTGCCATAGATAGTAATTACTAATCCGCTGTTCTCCGCTTGTCCTTATCAGGATATCAGGAGCTGGAACATCTGGTAGATATAAATTTTTTTCAAATATTTCTGCCGTTAAATTTTCTGCAGAAATTTTATTTTCTATACATATACGAGCTGCTCGCAAGATTTCCTGCTTCCCGCTATAGTTTAAACAAAAAATAGCATCTATATCACTGTTACTTTTGCTGCGATTTTCTATTTCTTCTATGTAGTCTCGGATTTGATCCATGTTATGAGAATTGCGATCTCCGATAAATCGTATTCTACACCCGCCGTTATTTAGTATATTGAAGCTGTTGCCACTAAATCCCTTTAATACAGATAAAAGGTAATCTAATTCTTTTTCGGTTCTCCGACAATTTTCTGTCGAGAATAAAAAATATGATACATAACGAACACCAAGTTCTTTTAACCAAAGAATAGAATTTACAAGAGTATCTGCTCCGTATTTGTGACCAACAAAACTTGGATGCCCATTACTTACAGCCCAACGTCTGTTCCCATCAGGGATTATCGCTATATGTTTTATCTTTTCTTGCAAAAATATTTTATCTATCATTTCATTAAATTTTCAGTATATCCTTTTCTTTTAGCGCTAATAAATCATCAATTTTCTTCACAGCGTCATCAGTTAATTGCTGTATATTGGAAGATTTTTTTTTAGCTTCATCTTCCGATAACTCTTTAGCTTTTTCTGACTTTTTTATATTATCCATTCCATCTCTACGAATATTCCTAACAGATACTTTAGCTTGCTCAGCATATTTAGCCGCGACTTTACAAAGTTCCTTTCTACGTTCCTCGCTTAACTCTGGAACTATTACTCGAATGCTTTGTCCTTCAACTTGCACAGATACACCTAAATTTGCATTTTGAATTGCGTTTTCAGCTGGTTTTAAAGCAGATTTATCCCAAAACTGTACTAACAGAGTCCTACTATCTGATACAGTGACAGAGCCAAGTTGATTAATTGGAGATTTACTCCCATACACATCTACACTCACGTTATTCAATAAATCCGCTGACGCTCTACCGGTTCTCAATCCACTAAAATCACGGACTAGAGCATCTATGGATAGATTCATTCTTCTTTTTAAACTATCGATATCAAACACACAAACCTCTCATTAAACATTATCGCATATGGTAGTATAATGCCCTTCACCTTTCAAGACTTTGCTTAAATTACCAGCCTCATATATTGAAAAAACGATTATTGGAATATCATTGTCTCTAGCTAATGAAATAGCTGCAGCATCCATAACTCTTAAATTCTTTGACAATACATCTGCATATGAAACGTTTTGCAAAAATTCAGCATCATGATATCTTATTGGATCTTTGTTATACACACCATCTGGTTTTGTCCCCTTTAAAATTACTTGACAGTCAGTTTCAGCGGCTCTAAGAGCCGCTGCTGTATCTGTAGTAAAAAATGGGTTACCTGATCCAGCTGCAAAAATACATACAGTTCCTTGCTCAAGATAAGCAATAGCTTCTCGCCTAATAAATGGATCGCAAATAGCTGGCATAGGTATCGCTGACATTACTCTCGCTTTAATCGATAGACTTTCTAAACTATTTTGCAAAACTATCGAATTCATCACAGTTGCCAGCATTCCTACACAGTCACCTGTCGCTCTCTTCATTCCACTAGCTACACCTGATAATCCGCGAAATATATTACCGCCGCCGATAACAATCGCAACTTCAACTCCAGCTGAAACAATCTCTTTTATATCAAGAGCAATTCGAGAAACTGCCTCAAAATTAATTCCAAAACTTTGATTACCGAGTAGTGACTCACCAGACAACTTGAGTAATATACGTTTATACTTATACATCTAATGTTCTCAAATAAAAAAGCCCCAAAAATTGGGGCTTGCGCTTACTTAAGAAAGCTGCGCAGCAACTTCCTCTGCAAAATTAACCTGCTGCTTTTCTATACCTTCGCCAAGTACAAATTTAACAAACTTAACAAGCTTGATTTCACACCCACACTCTTTTGATGCTTTCGCTACTATATCCTTAACCTTATTTTCGCCATCAACAACAAAAACTTGCTCTAGTAGAACAACCTCTTCATAATACTTACGAATTCTACCCAAGACCATCTTTTCGACGACGTCATCAGGCTTACCAGTAGCTTTCGCCGTTTCTCTTAAAACGGTTTTTTCATGCTCTACCACATCAACAGGGACTTCATCTGTTGACAAAAATTGAGGATTTGCTGCAGCTATATGCATTGCAATTTGCTTCCCTAAATCCTTTACGGCATCATGACAATTATCACAACACTCCAACGCGACTGCAACACCAATCTTGCCAAGGTTCTCAGAAATCTTATTATGTACATATGTCGCCACAACGCCATTTTCAACGCAAACGTGCTCAACTCTGCGAATTTGCATATTTTCACCGATAACAGCAATCAAGTTAGTTAGCTGATCTTCAACAGAAGACGATTCTCCAGGATACTGAGCTCTTTTCAAAGATTCTATATCCATACAATTCTCATGAGCTAAACTAGCTACAGCTTTTGCAAATTGTTGGAATTTATCGTTCTTTGCGACGAAATCAGTTTCTGCATTTAACTCAACTAATGTAGCACAATTTTCACAAGAAGCCACAGCAACGACACCATCCGCTGCCACTCTACCTGCCTTTCTAGAAGCCGATGCGAGTCCTTTCTTTCTTAACCAATCAATAGCTTGATCAACATTTCCGTCACATTCAACTAAAGCTTTCTTGCAGTCCATCATACCGGACCCAGTTATATCTCTTAGCGCTTTTACGTCGCTAGCACTTATATTTGCCATAACACCTCCAAAACTATTCCCCATCAGAATCGCAAGTAGCGACAGACTCATGTTTATTATTTATAACAGGGTTTTCCATGTTACCGACATCGACTCCTGCAGCGGACAACCCTTTTTGCATACCAGAAATTATCGCAGATTCGACCAAGAAGCAATACAAATCAATTGCCTTAATCGAGTCATCGTTTGCTGGAATTGGAAAATCAACTGTAGTTGGATCAGAGTTTGTATCGCAAATTGCAAACACAGGAATTCCGAGTTTTTTCGCTTCAGCAACAGCTGTTGCTTCGTTCACAATATCTATAACAAACAAAGCAGATGGCAAGCCGCCCATTTCCCTAACTCCACCTAAGTTTTTTGTTATTTTAGAAATGCGACGCTCCAATCCAAGCAGCTCTTTTTTCTTTAAATTCAATTCTTTGTCAGATAATCTTGTTTCTAACTCTTCAAGCTTCTTGAGCGACTGAGAAACAGTTTTCCAGTTTGTTAACATACCGCCGAGCCAGCGATTATTTACGCAATATTGACCGGTTTTTTGCGCGGCTTCTGCGACTCTAGCCGAAGCCTGTCTTTTTGTACCAACAATCAATATTCTTCCACCTGCAGCAGCTATCTCTGATAGCGCATTTAATGCTTCTTCAAATTTTACTACAGTCTTATCAAGATTTATAATATGTATCTTATCTTTTGTTCCATATATATATGGGGACATTTTTGGGTTCCAACGCCTTGCATTGTGCCCGAAATGCGCACCTACTTCTATAAGCTGCGCAACATTTACCTTATTATTCATAAAAAACTTTCTCCGGTTATACCTCTGCGAGATGCCCAAAAGACCGGAATGATTAAGCCAACCTTAACCAAAAATCTCGCATGATCAATTGGAAAGATTCTACCAAAAAACATAAAATTAGACAAGTATGTAATAGGTGTATCAAAAACATGGACAACATAGATTTAATTGTTCGCGCGAAATATCTCAAGCTTTTAGTATAGAATTAACTTAAATGATATACAATTTTAATAACAGGATTGGATCGAAATACAAATGAGAATTATTACTTTATGCGTATTGTGTAGCTTGGTCTGTGCACAAAAAAGTCACTGCGGTTTGTTTAATTCATACAATCAACAGACTTCCGCAAATGCTGGTAATGCGACAAGCAGCGGAAGCAAGGCTCTTGGTGTTTTAGGAGCTATAGGAAGCATCGGAGCTGGCATTACTTCAGTGGCTACTCAGATTGGTAGTATTGATGAAAGTATAGAAATAACAAATTTAGCTATGCAAAACACGGCATTTGGAACTCTCGTAACAAATAATCCGCAATTTAAGGTGTGGCTAAAATCTCACCCCGCCTTTTTGACGGCCTTAAAAGCAAATACCGGTCTTATCAATGCACTTGTACAAAGTCCAACGTTAGTCAGTTCGGTAATGAGCAGCCCAGGGCTAGAACAATACTTACAAACGAATCCTGGACAAGCTCAAGCTCTTGCTATGAATTCTGCGTTAATAGAATTATTCCAATCGAACCAAACACTGGCCACACAAATTGTTAACAGCCCAGAGCTCATGGAAGTTTTAAATACAAACCCAACGATTGTTTCTCAGTTAAAGAACAATAGCACTCTTGTAAATACGTTAATTAGCAATCCTCCGTTAATACAGGCGCTAAAGACTAGTCCTGCCCTTCTAAATTCTTTGGCTAGCAATTCACAACTCGTTCAAGTTTTGAGCACAAATCAAACTTTAGTAAGTGCGATATCTGGTAATCCAAATTTAGTGACAATATTAGCAAGCACACCAGCACTTATCCAAGGAATTAGCACAAATCCTGAACTTGGAAACGTGATAGCCCAAGATCCATCTCTTGCAAACGTGTATAAAAATAATGTTAGTTTGCAAAGCCAATTCAATCAATATCCGAATTTATTGACGCAGATAAAAAATAACCCTCAGTTGGCACAGCAATTAGCTCAAAATCCAGGAATGGCAGCCGTAATGTCAAACTCAGCTGTAGGTGGAGCGATAGGTTTAGCTTCTACCGCAAATATGGTCGGGAATATGCTTGGATTAAATACAGGTAATGGTATGATGGGCGGAAATATGGGGGCAATGGGCGGTGGTAACGCGAATATGATGAACAATAACAGTATGCCCGGAGGCGCGCAATACGGAGCCGATGGCGGCTATGGTTATAGCTCAGGTGGAAATAGTAGATCTCGATACGATAGCGCGTATGATGACAAAGATGATGAAAGATCATCTGGAAAACGTCGATCTAAGAAAAGAAATAAATATGATAATGACGACTTAGATGAAGATGATGACACCGAATATTTAAGCAAACATAATGGGAGGAAATTGGATAATTCAGGATATAATAACAGAAATGGAGCAAACAAATCATATAGCTCTAATAGAGGGAATGTGAAGCAGAACGTCTTAAGACGATATGACAACTCGAATAATGCATATAGCAACGGCCACGGAAAGCAACAATATGATAATTCATATTACATGCAGACTACGAGCAGTGGAGCGTTTGATAACAGAAGAGGAAATTCACTTAACAAAAACATTCGCAAAAATCGAGCAAAAACACGGAAAACTAGC
>CAYLKK010000023.1:4429-10534 GCA_964384495.1 uncultured Alphaproteobacteria bacterium | reverse complement strand
CAATATATGCAAAAAAGTACTTTTACCGCTACCAGATTGACCTAATAAGGCTACTTTTTCTTTAGCATGCAACTCAAAAAAAACACCTTCGAAAACAAAACCATCTTCCTCATTATATTTCTTAGCTAAATTCTCTGTATGCAAAACTAAATCATGCATATCTCAATATCTCCGCTGGTTTTAGCTTTGCAGCCTTTCTAGCTGGATAGATAGTAGCTAGGCATGAAATAATCAAAGCTAATGACACAATAAGAATAATATCTTTATAATCGACAACAGAAGGCAAACGAGTCAAAAAATAAACCTCACCAGGAAATAAATTCATAGACAACAAATGCTCTAACCAAACTCTAATTTTTTCTATATTTAATGAAAATGCAAGACCAGATATCGCACCTATAACAGTACCAACAAAACCAATAGAAGTACCAATTATAAAAAAGATACGTTTTATAGCACTACTTTGTACTCCGATAGTTTTCAAGATAGCTATCTCTCTTTCTTTATCTTTTACAAGCATAATCATGCAAGAGATTATGTTAAAACTAGCGACCAATGTAATCATTAGCAAAATCAAGAACATCACATTCCGTTCAATTTCTATTGCATTCATAAATGCACTATTTGCATGCATCCAATCAGTTATATGGAACAAACTAGAAAAATTTTCATCTAATTCTAACCTAACTTCATCAAGTTTCATTGGATCATTAACAAAAACTAATATCGTAGTACAAGGTGTATTTACCTTAAATAGAATTTTTGCTATTTCAATTGGAATTATAGATACAGATGAGTCATATTCGTACATCCCGGAAGAAAAAGAAGCTGCCATGTGAAAGGTTTTTTTTCGTGGAACTGCCCCTACTACAGTATGTACAAACTCAGGAGTTAAAATAATTAGCTTATCCCCAGCTACACATTTGAACTTATTCCTTAAAGCACTCCCTAAAATAATGTCTGGTGTTTCGATGCATTCATCAAAATTAGTAATAGAACCAGAACAAACATTCTTTGAAATCAAATCATATTTTTTTAAATTTTCTCTAGAAATCCCTAAAACTATAGATCCATAAATCTGAGAGTTGTTAGAAATCAATGCCTGTCGTTCTATTACTGGAATAACAGCCTTTACATGACTAATGCTCTCTATTTTTTTTACTACATCTATTGCATCAAAATTCGATCCATTAGAGTAAAGGGCAAAATGCCCGTTAAAACCTATAACTCTAGACGCAAATTCATGTCTAAAACCATTCATTACAGATGTAACAATAATTAATGTAGCAACGCCAAGAATAACGCCTAATAGAGAAAAAACGGCAGAAGCAGAAATAAATTTCTCCCTGCGTTTAGACTTTATGTACCTCCATGCGATTTTTAGCTCTACTAATTTCATTACAAATCATGCAAAATTTAAACCCAATTTTAACATCAGCATATACAACAAACAGCAAACCAAAAAATCAACTAATCTACAACAGAAATATCAGGAGCATCAACAGCCTTCATACCTACGACATGGTACCCAGAGTCAACATGTATAGCCTCGCCTGTAACTCCTTTTGATAAATCACTCAAAAGATATAAAGCTGTACCACCTACATCTTCAAGCGTAGTATTCCTTTTTAATGGAGAATTATATTCATTCCACTTTAGTATATACTTAAAATCTCCTATACCAGATGCCGCCAAAGTTTTAACAGGACCAGCAGAAATTGCGTTTACACGAGCATTGAATTCGCCCAAATCTACAGCTAAATATTTAACACTTGCTTCTAAAGCTGCTTTAATCACACCCATAACATTGTAATTCGGCATAACACGCTCAGCGCCCAAATACGTCAAGCAAAGAATGCTTGCATTCTCCGAAAGATATGGTTGTGCGTATTTACACACTGACGTAAACGAATAACATGAAATATCCATACCGTTTAAAAAATTTTGTTTAGACGTATTCATGTATTTTCCAGTCAGCTCATTTTTATCAGAAAAAGCTATTGAATGAACTATAAAATCTATCTTACCGAACTTTTCTCCGACTTTCTCAAGCAAAGAACAGATAGAATCCTCATCACTAACATTACACTCAAATAGAGCAGACATCCCTATCGATTCCGCCAAAGGTTGAATCCTTTTAAGAAACGTTTCAGATTGATAACTGAAAGCTATTTCAGCACCTGCATCAGCTAACGATTTTGCAATTCCCCATGCCAAAGAACGATCGTTTGCGACACCCATAATGAGACCACGCTTCCCTTGCATTAAATTGTTCATAAAAAACCTCTTATTTAGATCTAAAAGTAATACGACCTTTAGTAAAATCATAAGGAGTCATTTCAACAGTGACGGTATCGCCAGCTAAAATCCTTATTCTATTTTTTCTCATTTTTCCTGCAGTATGAGCAAGAATAACATGTTCGTTTTCCAATTTTACTTTAAACATAGCATTGGGAAGCACTTCAATTACTTCGCCAGAAAATTCTATTACGTCTTCTTTAGACACCCTTTAACACTCCAAGCAGTCTACTTATAAGATTATAATAGCCGAATGCATTTAAATCAAGTAAGCCAAACATATGTTTTACAGCGTTTATTCATAAAAAACTACTATTAGACATATATAAACATCATCATTATCTTGAAAAACCATTTTTAAACAAAATACAAACGACTCATCATTAACAAACTATATGTTTTAAACAAAGCTGGACTTAACTTTCCGAATAAGCCGAACGGAAGAAACGCCTTGCATAATGGACGACAGGAACAAAAACAAGCACTATCAAAATGCGAAAAATACTTGTATTAAGTATATACACAGAGAAGAATTTATCCCAAGGAATATTAAAATCTGATAAAACTTTCCAAGCCAAAATAGAAAACACAAAGTTATCGATAAAAGTAGAAGCTACCATCGAAATAGAAGAAAATACAAACACCTTTTTCCCAGCAAGTTTTTTCTTAACAGATGAGTATATGTATATATCACAAAGCTGTCCAACAACATATGCGCATATGCTGGAAACAAAAAACACAAAAGAAGGAGAAAAAAGTCTATGAATTTCAACAGGATAGTTCACACAATTTGCGCCGACGTAATATGGATGCCCATCAGCTAAGATCATAAAAACAGAAAACACAAGATAAGCGACAAAAGTCACATACACCATGTTTTTGGCAGCTTTTCTACCAAATAATTCTGTAACGATATTGTCAACAGCAAACATACTAGAAAACAAGACAGTACCAAGTGGAACAGGATCACAAAAAAAAGAGTACTGCGTTACTTTCAAAACCTGAATATTTGAAGCGATTACCACAACAACAGAATAAGCAAAAAGCCCTTCACGTCCATAAAAACGCAATAAAAAAACAATGCTTATTATTGCAAAAACAATAGTAAGCACACTATATAGATCAGTTAAAAAAATATGCACAAAACACCGAGCATTTCGCTATGAATACATCACCGCGAACTAAGCTTTACACTCAGCAATCTTAGATTCTAAGACCTTTTTTAGACGGCGCATCTTAACAGAAAGATCACTGCAATCCGCATTAAGCAAAAAGTTATCTATCCCACCGTGTTTTTCAATCGAACGCACACCATTAACGCTGAGCCTTACCCTTACCTTAATACCCAACAAATCGCTCAAAAATGAAACGTTCTGCAAGTTTGGAAGGAAACGCCTTTTTGTTTTGTTATTGGCGTGACTAACCTTGTTGCCATACATAACGCCTTTTCCTGTCACCGCACAAACACGTGCCATAGTAATCTCCATAAGAAAAGTATACTGCATATTATATCTTTAAGAAAAGAAAGTCAATAGAACAAGCAACCTGTGCAATATATCGCCGTTTCTATTGAAGTTATATAACCATTACAAAAAACAATTAAATGCAGAAAATTTTTATTCACAGCTAATTTCACAAAAAAACATGTTATGCTCATTAGCAAAACACTCGATTTCATCTTTGTTTAAAACAATGCATTTATCTTTCCCAACTGCCAAACCACTCAAGCCAGCTAAATATGCGTTTTTTATAGTATCAATGCCGACTGTAGGAATATCAACACGCATATCCTGTGTAATTTTTGCTGTTTTTACAACTACTCCACGATTACTTGTTTTTTTGATATCTCTAACTCTTTTAATTAGACTATCTGTCCCTTCTACACACTCTATTCCAATAACAAGCCCGTTTTCTATAACTACAGATTGCCCTACATCATAAGCACTTAAAGCATTTAAGATAGAAATACCTTTCATTATATCTGCCATATCAACTTCATCAGGCTGTCTATGGGTTCGTATAACCTTTTTATCTTTTATAAATTCATTCCCTGAAATAACAGAAATCCCATACTCTTTGAATAAATCGCTTACAGCTCTTAAAAGGCCATCATCTCCGAAAAATATCTTCTTACCTATTTTCTTTAGCCATTTTTTACCATCTTCATCAAGAGATAAATCAGACATATTCGGCCGCTGTACTCCTCCGGCCATAATTATCTTAGTAACGTTTTCGTCTTTACAAAATGCGAGTAATTTACTTACTTCACCTAGACCAACTTTTATATTTTTTACATCTGGCCATTGAAAATTTTGATTATAAAAACTATTCAAAAAAATCAATACAAACCCTTTGTTAGCATCATGTAAATTCTTCGCAATTTCAAATGGATATTCACCAGATCCGCAAATAATAGCTATCATAACTTACAAATACATTAACTTAATCCTCTTGCGCCACAGAATGAGCGACGACTATTATCCTTCAAAAATGCAATTAGAGATCTAGCACTCAAATATTTAATATCTTCATTTTCTAACGATTTTATTTTCTCTGTAAAAACACCATCCGTTTCAAAAATGGAACTGTATATCTTTTTTAGACAAGCGATTTCATCCAATGTCGCGCCTTTTCTTTTAAGGCCAAGAATATTCAATCCATGCAATTCAGCCCTATTGCCTTGCACACTTCCAAACGGAATTACATCTCGTTCGACCCCGCACATACCACCTACCATAGCATATTCCCCTACTCTAACCCATTGATGAACAGCGCTTAATCCACCGAAAACAGCATGATCACCTACTGTAACATGCCCAGCTAAAGTTGCACAATTCGCCATAATCACATTATTCCCGACAATACAATCATGAGCAACATGTGTATTTGCCATGAGCAAGCAATTATCCCCGACTACAGTTTTCATTATACCACCCTCAGTCCCTGGTTGAATCGTAACATACTCACGTATTGAGTTATTTTTCCCTATTATAACTTTTGAGTCTTCCCCATGAAATTTAAGATCTTGAGGAGGAAAACCTATAGATGAAAACGGATAAAAAATAGATCCATCCCCAACTTCAGTTTTTCCATCTATACAAACATGAGATACAAGCTCTACATTATCGTGCAAAACTACACTATCGCCGACTACACAATACGGACCTATCTTCACATTGTTCCCTATAGATGTTTTTTTACCTATAATAGATGTTGGATGTATCAACATTTGTTATTCCTTTTACTTTTCTTGCTTTACAATCATAGCTGCAAACTCAGCTTCTGCAACTAACACATCATTTACGAATGCTTCTCCTTTAAAGCGCCACACATTCCCTCTTGCTTTATCTTTAGTAACCTTTAATTTCAAAGTATCACCAGGAACAACTGCTCTTCTAAATTTTACATTATCCATCGACATGAAATACACAAGATCACCTGAAGCTTCTAAATTCATTGTTTTACAGACAAGAATACCCGCAGTTTGCCCCATAGCTTCAACAATTAGAACACCTGGCATTATAGCCTTAGCTGGAAAATGCCCTTGAAAAAAATGTTCATTAATAGTGACATTTTTCACACCAATAGCCATTTCCCCTAACTCATAATCCTCGATCCTATCCACAAGTAACATAGGATATCTATGCGGTAAACACTTCAAAATATCATCTAGATATAAAACCTTTTTTTCCATCACGCAAGCCAATTTAAAAAACACATTAACAATAACATAATTCTGATGAATATCATATACATTCATTTTCTATTATATGTAAAACATCATTAATAGCTACATCTAACTTATCA
>CAYLKK010000023.1:0-4419 GCA_964384495.1 uncultured Alphaproteobacteria bacterium | reverse complement strand
TATATTCATATAAACCCTTACGAGCAATATCTTCTGCGACCATAGAAAGGCGTTTTGCCAGATTTTCATTAGATTCAGTATTTCTTGAAACTATTCTTTTCGTTAATTCATCTATAGATGGAGGCATAATAAAAATTCCTACAGCACAATCACCGAAAAGTTCCTTAATTTTCACAAAACCATGCCAAGAAATTACAGATATTACATGACCATCCTCTAATGCCATCTTTATTCCAGATTTCGCAGTTCCATACTTGTTACCAAACATCTCTACAGTTTCAATAAAATCACCAATTTGTTTTTTTTTATCGAATTCATCTGCTGTTAAAAAGTTATAATGTACTCCATCCTCTTCATTAGGCCTAATTTTTCTAGTAGTGCAAGACACAACATGTTTAATATCCGCTCTCTCTTTTAAAATAGCACTAGCTATTGTCGATTTACCTACACCAGATGGGCCTGAAATCACGAAAATTTTATTCATAACAAACACACAATTACGCAGAATTATAACATATCCGAATTGCAATAATATAAATTGTTTTACATTGCAGATTAAACTATGTACAAACAGTACTTACTCCTTATCCGACAAGAAAGTCCAAGTTACAATACAGCAAAATTTTGTAAAAATACACTTTGTCACTAAAAAATCCATTTTTGGATTCACTATAATCAAATGGCACTCGACTTAATCATATCTTGTAGTTATATTTTTTATACTTTTGTTTTATTGTAGATCAACTTGCAAACGCATTAACAAATAACAAAACGCCTCCGACAAGCTACTAACCACCAAGCAATTGAAACTCCCCACCGATTTATGATAAATATGGCATATCAAGTTATTTATAATTATTTGAGGTTGTGTATGATTACTATATTTCGTATATTTTTCATATTATTTTCTGTATTGATTCAATATGAAAGCAGCACTATGATAGCTGCCGCTAAATATCTATACAGCAAACATAAAGAAGACACTGACATACCTATAATTTGTTTAGCTACACCTGAACAAAAGAGAGAAATAATCGCAGAAAACCAAAAGCATATTGACAATGGCTCTTGGAATGAATGTAGCGATAATATTTTCGGTTATTTAGTCGGGTCATCTAACGTAACAAAACCTTCGTTTGAAAAAGTTTGCGCATGCATTATTCTAGCTGGCTTTGAAAACAATGTTCATATTAACCAAAACAGCACACTGCATAGATTAGCAAAATCTTGCGCATTTGGACTGAATCATAATAGTGATAGTCTATCTGATGCTTTAAATACAGTTATACAAGATCTAAAACTCGGAAATGTAGACATGTCAAGACAAATGACATTATTCATGTTACAGTATTTAGTAGACATAGATACATACAGAAAAATTAGATACTACAATGGATATATTGGAGATCGTTATTTACAAAATTGTTTAACGTGTTGGCGTGTAAATGCGTTGCAAACTACTTTTTTCACATTTCTTAAGCACACATATAGCTTTACAAGTAGTATGTATAGAAATGAATGCTGTGTATTGAACACTAGGTCCAAATTTAATAGACGCGTTGGTAACACGAAAGACGGCATTCACGTAGACACAAACGCGCTTTTACAATCTGTAATTCCGTCAAAACGCAACGATACAGTAATATCTGCAAGCATTTTAGACAATGGAATAATATTGCAACCACATATTGGAAATACTCTTAAAAATCTTATTGATATTTTCACGAAATCTCCCCGCATACTAAAACGACTTGAAATTCAGTCTAGATTTAGAAGCCTACCTTATTCTACATTCAATGGCATCGATGTTAGTGAAATTGTTTTATTTGCGCCTATAAGAAAAATAGAAGAAAAAGCGTTTTTAAATTGCATTGTAAATCGAGTAGAGGTTAAATCAGATAGTATTGAAAATATCAAAGGTAATATTGCATGCGAAAAAAGTAAGATTTCATCTTTAAGAATAAATGCTTTAACTACCAAAGCTAAGATTTATAGACAAAACGACGCGCTACAGAAGATCATAGTGAGTTCAGAAAGAAAAATGAAATGGAAAGACATACTAGAAGATACAGCACTTGTTGATAGAATATATGTAATGAGGAACGGGGAAGAACAAGAACTATCACAAGACTACATTGACGATGAAGTTATAGAATGGTAAAGAAAAAATAAAAAACGCAAATATTTGCGTTTTTTATTTTGTGCAATTTATAAGAATTTAGCTAAAGATGCCAAAATTAATAATGCAACTATGTTGATTATTTTAATCATAGGATTGATGGCTGGACCAGCTGTATCTTTGTAAGGATCACCTACAGTATCACCAGTAACAGCAGCTTTATGTGCTTCAGATCCTTTCCCTCCGAAGTTACCATCCTCTATATACTTCTTTGCATTATCCCATGCTCCTCCACCAGAAGTCATTGAAATTGCAAGAAACATTCCTGTTAATATAGTTCCCAATAACATAGCTCCAAGACTTGTTAACGCAGATGAAAGCCCATTAACTATATAAATTACAGCGAATAGAACCAATGGAGATAGAACTGGTAATAAAGAAGGTAGAACCATCTCATTTATTGCTGATTTTGTAAGCAAATCGACAGCTGTTTTATAATCAGGTTTTGCTTCTCCAGTCATAATACCCTTAATTTCTTTGAACTGCCGACGTACTTCTATAACAACAGCACTACCTGCTCGTCCAACTGACATCATACCTGATGCACCGAATAAATAAGGTAATAATCCACCTAAAAACAATCCGATTACGACAAATGGATCCTGCAAATTAAAATCAAGATTGATCGCGGGTAAATAATGCTTTACATCTTGCGTATAAGCTGCGAACAAAACAACAGAAGCCAACCCTGCTGATCCTATAGCATATCCTTTTGTTACAGCTTTTGTCGTATTCCCAACTGCATCTAAAGCATCAGTTATTTTTCTAACATCTGCAGGCAGTTCAGACATTTCCGCTATTCCGCCAGCATTATCGGTAACTGGTCCATATGCGTCAATTGTTACGATGGTTCCAGCCAAAGCCAACATAGATGTTGCAGCTATTGCAATTCCATACAAACCAGCTGTTTGATATGACATAATAATTCCTATACAAATAAGAATTACCGGCATAGCTGTAGATTCCATAGAAATAGCAAGGCCTTGAATAATATTCGTAGCATGTCCAGTCTCAGACGCCTGTGCTATGCTTTTCACTGGTCGATAAGCAAAAGAAGTATAATACTCTGTTATGAATACTATAGCTAAAGTTACAAGTATTCCGATTATAGAACATGAAATCAAAGAACAACCTGTAAATATAGTCCCAGTACTAGTCATGAAAACTTTAGCACAACCGAATATTGAACTTGTAGCTCCACCTATCAAAACTATCGAAGAAACAGCTGTTACCAATAAGCTTTTATAAAGAGCTTTCATAATATTTTTATCTTCGCCTAATTTTACAAAGAAAGTACCTAATAGTGAACCCAATATGCATATTCCAGAAATAACCAATGGATATACTGATAACAAGTCCCTATCTTTCCCAAAGAAAAACAAACTCGCTAGTACTATAGTAGCGGCATTTGTCACTATATATGTCTCGAATAAATCAGCAGCCATACCAGCACAATCACCGACATTGTCTCCAACGTTGTCCGCGATAACAGCAGGATTTCTAGGATCATCCTCAGGAATTCCAGCTTCAACTTTTCCGACAAGGTCAGCTCCTACGTCTGCACCTTTTGTAAAGATACCACCACCTAATCTAGCAAATATAGAAATTAATGATGCTCCAAAACTCATTGAAATTAGAGCCTCTGAGATCGTATGAGAATCAACATCCATAGCTGATAGGATGAAATAATATCCAGATATCCCTAATATACCTAGTCCAACGACTAAGAATCCAGTAATTGCACCAGATTTATATGCTACTTCAAGAGCCTTTTCTAGGCCTGATCTTGCTGATTCCGCTGTCCTGACATTAGCACGCACAGAAATATGCATACCGACAAAACCAGCTACACCAGACAATACAGCCCCTATAACAAAACCAAATAAGCTGTGTGCGCCAAGTAATACAAAAACAATCAATGCTATAAACGCTCCGACGATTGCAATAGTTTTATATTGACGGCTTAAGTATGCCTCTGCTCCTGCTTGTATAGCTCCTGCAATTTCCCTCATTCTTTCATTACCATCTGGCATTGCTAACAATGAGCGAATATTGAGCAAACCGTACCCAAGAGCAAAGAGGCCACATAAAACCACAAATACTCCAAAGGACATAAAGCCTCCAAAAAATAATTCAAAATATTTACTAATCATACATTAATTGAATCTTTAAGTAAAACGATTCAATAATAAACCTCTTGCGAAAGAGAGAAGTATCTAGCAAATTTTTTGGAATGATGA
>CAYLKK010000022.1:0-10909 GCA_964384495.1 uncultured Alphaproteobacteria bacterium | reverse complement strand
TGTTCAGACTTTTTAAAAAGGCTTTTTTCATTCAAAAAGAAAAGTCACATTAATATAATAGATTCTATACAGAATGTGATTTCTTCCCTTCTCGTAAAGGATGTCATTTCAGCAAGGAAGTCTCTTGATAGGCTCAAAAAACAATTTGGAGATAAAGCGTTATTTTCATGGTTTGATGGGAATATAAGCATCTTAGAAAATGATATACATAGGGCTAAATCTTTGTTTTATAAGACAACATCAAGTGAAACGGAAACTTGTTTAGGCGCTTATAGTTTATGTAATATAGCTATAAAAAATAATGATTATTTAACTGAAATAGATGCATTAAAAGCGATATTAAATGCATCTAATAGTTCCGATAAATCGGTTATTTTACTTCGTTTGATTTCAATTTGCATTTTAAATAAAACATACGAGGAAATAGAGGTATACATTAGAGAATTAAAATCTCAAAAATATGATGGTTGGAAGAGAATTGAAGCAATTTACAATTTTTGTGTCGCAATGGACAAATCTCGTATTCAGGGGCGGAAGGATAGGTTGGAGAAAGCCTTTGGTTTTTGTAAAGAAATTCCAGAAATAGCTATTGCTTACGCAAATGAATTACTAGCTAATGAATCTATATCAAAAGCTAAAAAGGTTCTATTGGAGTGCTGGAAGTTGTGCCCTAGTAAAAGTCTTTTTAGTACTTATATTTACATCGATCAAGATTTAGATTTGGAGAATATTTTGGATAATGCAGATAAGTTGATAGCAGAAAATAATAAATCTTGGATAGGGTATTTTGAGTTAGGTAAATTACTATTAAAAGATTGTAGATATGAAGATGCATTCTATAATTTGCTTACTGCTTATGGCAAAAAGCATTATACTGAAATAGTTGAATGTTTAAAGGAATGTGCTTCAAAATTAAATGATCCAAAACCAATTTCTGCTCAAGAGGTTTTAGACGGTGATATTCTTTGTGATGATATACATTGTGCATTTGTTTGTGAAACATGTGGTTATGTTTTGAATGAATGGATGCCTATTTGTAATAAATGTCAATCAATTGATTCGTATATTCACAGAGAGTTAAGTGAAAATTATGTTACTACAGACATACGATATCTTGGCTTTTAAATTAATATAAAATAGTTTTTTATAATTCGTATTAATTTGTTTTTTATGTTTTAAAGATAAACTAATAAAAGCATATTGTGAGGTGAAACTGTGGTTATTTTTTTAAAGAAAATTAACGAAGTTCTCGAAAGTGAAAGAATGCATAAAATCCTTGCTTGGATTTTATCTATGTATTTCATTCTTTTGTGTGTAGAAACATCAAAAATATTGCCAGATAGTGTAAATAGTATATTACGTGCTGTAGATGCATTAGTTTGTTACTTATTTATAACTGAAATTATAATTCGTATTACCGTTGGTGGAGTTAATTTCTTTAAAAACGGATGGAATATTTTTGATTTCATTGTAGTATTTGCATCTGTTCTAGCTAGTAGTGGTGTTGCTGCGTTTCGAGTCCTTAGGATATTGCGTGTAGCGGAAATTCTAGAGTTCTCTCCTCATATGAAGGTTGTTGTAAAATCAATAGTAAATGCTATACCTTTGCTATTCCATGTTTTTATTGTACTTTCTGTTGTTTTTTTAATGTTTTCAATTGCAGCTCACGACATGTTTTGTGTTGCAGCTCCACAATATTTTAGCGATTTGGGCAAAAGCGCTTACTCATTAGCGATGGTGATTATTGCTGGAGCTGATTTAACAGATATAATCGATGCTATTTCAAAACAACACGAATATGGGTATTTATTCTTTATAACCTACATGATTGTTATAAGCTTTATTGTATTAAATCTATTTTTTGGTGTTGTTATTGACTCATTACAAAAAGCAGTTGATTCATCAAATGGAAAGGATTAATAGCTTAAGGTTTTGTTGATATTAGAAAGAAATATATGAAAAATATGAATATTAGTGTTTGCGTTATTGCTTCATTATTGGGTATTAGTGTGTGTACTGAATTACAGTATTAAAAGGATTGATAAATGATAGTATTTATTATAAACTGTTGCCTGTGAGAAGTCGTAGCTCAGCAGGATAGAGCGCAAGATTCCTAATCTTGAGGCCGAGGGTTCGAATCCCTCCGACTTCACCATTAATTTAATTTTTTCAGACATGTTATAGCGTAATAGAGAACAAAGCCTACACTGATTCTTCATCATTTGCGCTGTCAGATAAAGTTTCAGATATACACTCAAGTAGATTTTTAATCCTGTCGTCATTAGAAACTGCAGAAATAATGAAAACTTTTCTATTAAATAAATTGCTAAAATCGTCAGTTATTTTAGCAATATCTATGTCTGATAATAATTCACATTTATTTAGCACAATAATTTCAGGTTTTTCATCAACTTTGTTGCCATATTCAGAAAGCTCATACCTAACGGTACGATACGCTGATATTGGGTCTTTTTGCGACGCATCAACTATATGTAAAAGGAGTTTACACCTCTCAAGATGTGCTAAAAATCTATCTCCTAAACCATATCCAGTATGAGCATTTTCTATAAGCCCTGGGATATCGGCAATTACAAATTCACGATTGTGAGAGCTGGCAACACCTAATTGAGGTTTCAAGGTTGTAAACGGATAATCAGCAATTTTCGGTTTAGCTCTAGTAACAACAGATAAAAATGTAGACTTTCCAGCGTTTGGCAGGCCAAGCAACCCTACATCAGCTATCAATTTTAACTGAAGCCATACCCACAACTCCTCTCCTTTTGTTCCTTTTTCAAATTTTCTTGGGGCTTGATTTGTTGAGCTTTTAAACTTATTGTTGCCTCTTCCTCCCTTTCCTCCGTGTGCAATTAGAAACGTTTGCCCGTCTTCCAATAGGTCGACTATAACATTTTCTCCATTTTCATCTAGTATTTCTGTCCCTACAGGAACGTTTAGAACTATGTCGCTACCGTAAGCTCCAAACCTATTAGCGCCAGCTCCATTCGCTCCTCTTTGGGCTTTAAAATGCTGCTGATATCGATAGTCTATCAAAGTGTTACAATTAGAGACAGCTTTAAAAAAAATATTTCCTCCATTTCCGCCGTCGCCGCCATCTGGCCCACCAAACTCTATAAATTTCTCATGCCTGAAACTAAGTGCTCCATCACCACCATCTCCCGCTTTTAAGAAAATTTTTGCTCTATCTAAAAATTGCACAACATCCTCAATGTATCAAAATTTAATATTACTACAAAATTATACTATTACATAATTTAAAAATAACTAGAATTTGGATCATCATTGTTTATCTGACATCTTGAGCACGTTTTACCTCCTTTATTCCAATTTTGTTTTTTACTACCAGAACTTGCATTAACTGTAGCATTTCTATCTGGTCCTATTGATACTTCACCGTGATAAGATGGTATGCCTGGAGGAGGCATAACGATTATTGGAGGTACGTTCTCATTCTGAATAATTTGGTCCGGAACAATTTTTGGTGTTATTGTTTGATTTGTCTCATTTGCGAAACGACTAGACGATGTAGTTGCTTCATTGTATTGGTTAGATATGTTACTGTTTTCACTGGAAGAATTGCAGCGTTTGCGACCGTTAGAGGTATTACTAGATTTTATTAAACGTTTTTTTTGCATTTCTAATTGCATCTCTTCGAGTAAATCTGTAGTGTCTTCCCATGACTCAGGAATGGTTTCAGCTCCGTATATTAGAACATCCTGGTATGAATCATACTTGCTAGCAGCATCATACATACGTTTCTTTTTGTACTCTTCAGATATCTTCCTAGCCTGTTCAGTAATTTGTTTAGGGTCATCATTAACTTTGCCCATCATATAATTGTAAAATCTGACTTTGAACGCATCTTCAGATACTGAAGGGCCTAAATTGTGTCGTCCTCCATTGAGATCCATAAATTCTCTAAAACGCTCATAACCAAAAGCATTTGATCTTCTAGTTTGTATGCTATTACTATTTTCATATGAGCTGTCAAACTGGCTTAGTCTATCACAAGCGGAACAAGCGCAAAATGCAAAAAGGAATGCTATCATTTTCTGTTTGCGTGAGAAAAAACATAAACTCATCTATTTATACCCACAAACTTATGTTATTATAAACATTAAATTATTGATAAAAAGATAATGATGCGAGCTTTATGAGAAAATTAACGCTAACATTAAATAAATTAGAGTTGGATGTTTTTTGTGGCTGTAATGAGATAGAAAAAAGTATTCCAGCAACTATTTTTGTAACAATAGATATATGTTTTGAAAAATTAAATGCATGCTATACAGATTTAATTGATAACACAATTTGCTATGATGCGTTAACTAAAGAGATATGGGAAACGATCAAGAATAAACATTACAATCTAATAGAGCATCTAACTGCGACAATATTTGATATAACTAAAAAATTTATAAACGATAAAGAGTTAGTAGCAACGGTATCTGTTTTGGTTGAAAAAAAATCGACGCAAATATTAAACATGGATTCGGCGCAATTTAGGATAACAGATGATTTGCAATGATTTACTTAAAATAATTCCAGAAAGATATAAAGGTAAGATAATTTTAGCGCTCGGCTCTAATCTCGGAAACCGAATGCAAAATATACGCAATGCGATTTCTGAAATAGGAAAAATAGCAAGTATAGAAACTAATTCTGTTGTTTTCGAGACGGAGGCGATCACACCAAATGGGGCGCCAGACGAATGGAATGTTCCATTTTTAAATGTAGTCCTGGTAATAGACTCTGGACTAACTGCGCATGAGTTGTTACGAGAATTCAAAAACATAGAGATGCGCTCGGGAAGGGATTTGAGCTCAAAACGTTGGGCGCCAAGACCAATAGATATCGATATACTTTTCTATAAAAATGAAGAGATAAATACAGCTGATATAATAATTCCGCACAAGCAAATTCAGAACAGGGCATTTATTAGGTCTCTTTTAAATTTCATTGGTTTTAGATTTGTAGATAGAGATGTGAACGACTATATTCCGCTAAAATCTATCCCATTGGCGCCTAAATTTGTTGCTGTAGTGAACGTTACGCCTGATTCTTTTTCGGACGGTGGAATATTCTCTTGTAACGATGACGTATTTAAGCAAATTATCACATACAATAATATTGGTGCAGATGTAATTGAGATTGGCGGGCAGTCAACACGGCCAGGTGCAACGCAAATAGATGCTTCAGAAGAGTTAAGCAGAATAGAGGGCATACTTGATTTAACAATGGGTAAAGATGTAAATATAGGCGTTGATACGTTCTATGATACTATAGCGGAAATAGCGATTAAAAAGTACGGAGTAAAATTTATAAGTGACGTGAAAGGTGTGTTTCCCGCAAAAACATTACGGGTGATAGCGGATTATGACGTCAAAATATCTGTATTATTTAATTATAGCTCTCCAGATGCGGTGGATGCTTGGTATGAAAATACAATAAATATTGTTAAAAATAACGGAATACGAGATGAAAACATTATTTTAGATGTTGGTGTGGGTTTTGGTAAAACTCCGTTCGAAAGTTGGGGTATGAAATCTATAATAACTAAATTTAAAAAATATCCGCATGAAATAATGGTTGGACATTCAAGGAAGTCTTTTTTGCAAAAACTGGCGATAACAACGCCAAAAGAAAGAGATATCCAGACACTTGCGATATCTGATTCATTGATGAAACTTGGTGTAGACTATCTTAGGGTGCATAATCTACAAATTCATACTGATTTTTTTTCTGCAAAATATGCGTTTGAAGATTTTGTTGCGTGAAAATGACAGAGTGGCAAGTGAAAAAGATCATAGAAAAGCGCTTTAATGTTTCACGTGAAACATTAAAGAAAATGGAAGAATATAAAAGTTTATTATTAAAGTGGAATAAACGCATAAATTTGATATCAACAAAAACGGAAGCAGAAATATGGAAGAGGCATATACTGGATAGTTTACAATTGATGCCGTATGTCTCTGGCGTGAATGTTCTTGATATAGGTAGCGGTGGTGGTTTTCCGGCAATAATATTGTCTATGTGTTTGGGGGAACGGGTTAAAATTACATGTGTCGATTCTGATTTTCGGAAATGTGCATTTTTAAATACTGTTAAATTGGCGCTAAATCTTAATGTTGATATAATGTGTTGCCGTGTCGAGGAGTTGTTGATAGGTAATATTGAATTTGATCTTATTACAGCTCGAGGTTTTAAGTCGATAAAGGAAATGCTTCTTGTTTTGAGTAAATTAAAATGTAAGGGGTTGTTCTTGAAAGGAGAGAGGTATGAAGATGAAATATGTGACGCGCAGAGTTTGTTTTCTTTTAAGTTTGAGTTGTTTGATAGTATAACGCACGGATTAGGGAAGATTATAACTATAGAAGACGTTCAATATGTTGTGAGTTCATAAAAATATATATATTTTTTTGATATGATGTATATAAAATGCTGTTTACATAGTGTATTTCTATATGTTATCCTCTAATTGTGTTGCTGAAATAGCTCAGATGGTAGAGCGGCTGATTCGTAATCAGTAGGTCGGAGGTTCGATTCCTCTTTTCAGCGCCATCTTAAGTGTCGTCAGAATTATGGTGTGTATTATATAAAAGTTATTGCTGAATCATTGGTTTTTGGCGCGTTGTTGGGGTATTTTTCTGTTTTCTCAATTCTTATCGTGAGTGAAGTTAGTGTCCATAATAAACTTATGCGACTTCATAAAATATTGCGAAAAATCAATTGTATGTATTTGTTGTTTTAGTTTGGAAAGATATATGCAAGACAATTGTGGTACGTTAATTCGGTAAAATAATAATTATTATTTCGACTAATTAATACATTCCAAATGTTCCTTTTATCGTTTCTTAGTGGGTTTTTCTTGTGAAAACTTGAAGGTTAATTCCAGTGAAATCGCGTCTCTTCAATTTCGATTCGCCTATATATCCGATAGGAAAATCTATTTGTTTTACGTTTTCTTTGTTGATGTACATTGATGCGAGATCTGGTTGAGTATATAGTTTGAATATCCCGAGAGTCGGTTTCATGTAAGACCCATATAAGGTTATATCAAATATACTTTTATCTATCATGTGAACTGGGATGCCGCTATCATCTTGCAGGATTACATTACTCTTTCTTGTAACTAGATTTCGTAATTTTGAAAATTCATTCATGTGCATGCAATAGGAGCAACTTTTTATGATTGTTGCCATGTTATTAGATTCTTTTTTTATAAATGTAAGTAATTTTGCTAATCCTTTGGTGTTGTTTTGTAGTTGGCTTTGTATGTAGTAAAGTGTTTTTTCGTCTTTTGTTACAGGGTCGCAAAATACAATCTTGATTGAATCATCATTTTTCGATATTAATTTGCTATTAGTGACAGATTTTATTTCATAGCCTAATCTAGATAAGCTTAGCAATATAATCGGCATTGTTCCGCTTATATGTTTGTTATGTAGATCGGTAGCCATTGACATTGTGATGAAGTACCCTTTCAGTAAAAAACTTGATATACTTTGCCTTATAGCTTGCAACATTTCGTCTGTTACTTTGTTTTGCGTATCAATTGCTCTTCCAGCTCTTTCTTGTCCAATTAATATGTATTTTTTGGCTGACGGGAATAGCATAACTGCATGCGCTGCATCGGGTCCTCCAAATGGATAAAAAATTGTATCAATATTAGAGCTTTTACCTCTTAGTTCAGACTTTTCAAAATTAATAATTTTAGAGAAACAGTATTCGTAAATCTTTTGCCAATTTTCGTTTAAAAAATTAAAATGATTGGTGTATACGTCATCGTTTTTTACGATAGAAACTCCGCTAATAAATTTAGCAAACTGATCGATGTTTTGGAATTTTCGGATTTTGCCCTTCTCTATGTTGTGTTCTTCTTTTTTTTCTTGCTCGTGCATATATTTGTTTGGTAAGTGTGCAACACTGTGACTATATTGAGATGTAGGATCGTTGTTGTCGCTGTTTTTTTTTGTGTCCTTGTTGCTTGCGGTTCTCCATACACCATTTATTCTGGTTTGTATTTTATAAATGTCTTTTTGGTTACTTTTTGTTTCTGGAATATTGTAAACATTAGACTTAACTGTCTCTATTTCTGGTTTGTTTACAATTACATCGTTTGAGTTATTTTGAATTTCGGTTTCTATTAGTGTCCCATTACAAAAGTAAACTTTGAAAAAACATGCACACAAATAAAAATTACGCAATTTCATAAGAATACACCAAGAAAGTATTTCTCATTATACCGTACCAATGTACTAATACGCAAATTTTAGAAACGCAAATTACAAACAAAATTTTAAACATTAAGTAATTATAAATTTTTCGAAAAATTGAATTACTTAAATGAGTTTTTATACTTTGGTAAAACATAATATTTAAATAATAAATATGCGATATTTCTAATATGGTAATCAATTGTAGATGTAGATTTTTTGGCTTCCTCTCTGATATTTTCAGGAATTCTTTCCAAAAAGTTACTTATTTGTTCCTTGAGATCTTTGTTTTTTTTGTTATCGCAAATGTTCCTAAGTGTATTAGAGTATTTTAATCGCATGTTATAAAGATCAAGAAAATTATCAAAATCTTTTGTGGATATGACATTATTATCTCCATATACTAGAAAGGCATAATCAAAAAATCTACGAAATATTGGGAATAATGAGTGTTCGTTAGAAAATATTGATACTTCTCTTTTTGCATCTTGAACTGCTCCAATTTTTCCGATTACACTAACTGCGTTTACCCCTATTTCGCCTCCGATATGTCTATCGATATAACTATAAGTCCTGCCATCAATGAACTCTGGTGTATGTTCTATAGGATTATATAAATTGAAATTCAATACTAAATTCCTCTTTAATGTAGTAGGAACGATTCCAGCAAACTTCAAACCCAATGCTATGTTACTAATTAGACCAGGTAACCGCATAGCATCTTGATCTTTAATAAGCTCTTTTGTTATTAAATTCAAAATATCCAATACGTTTTTTAAAAAATGCCCAAATTTCCCTTTTTGTCCCAGTTTTTTCTCGACAAATGACTCTACTGAGGAATAAATTGAGTCACTTTTAGATAATATTGTAAAAACTAATAGAAAAAACTTTGATTTTAAATCATCTGCATTTGCTGTATCTATAGTAGCGCTTGTTTTTGCGACAGAGTTATTTGCTCCTTTCAGTACATCTTTTGCTATATTTAGGGCGTTTTTTACTAAATATAACTTTGAAAAATCAATTGATATTTGAGCCGATGCTCCATTTTTGTAAATATATGGATTCTTATCTGTAATTGTTATATCAGCTTTTATAATATCAGCAAATGACATACTGAGCGTATGCTTTGTAGATATGCATGTTTCCTCAGTATTTCTTTTCTTTTTAAAGATCGATTTAGACGAGTTTACGTAATCATATATGTTTTTGATGTATTCCTGTATGTCTGCGATTGTTTTGACGTAATCTAAATCTTCTGAAAAATCATTTGTTATTGTTAGGCAAGCAAAAATAAAGAAAAATTTATTGATAAATTCTAATCTACCTCTTACATTGAAAGCTCTTTCTATTTCGTGCTTTCTTTTTTTTATTTCATCATTCTTGTCGATATTTATTATCAAATTAAAATATTCTGATGCGATTGACCTGAATGTCAGTAATAATTCTTTAGGGGATAAGTTTACAGTTTTAGTATTTCTTTCTTGTGTGATATTTTTAAAGTTGATTTTACTTATGATTAGCGAAAATAATTTTTGTAATTTTGTAATATCTACGTCGTGCCCATTGTAAGCTTTTTTTATTAAATTAAATTGTTTGGTTCTTTTTGCGATATCAAGTAATAGATCAGTGTCTGAGTAGAACAAGTTAATACTATCTAAATAATCTACGAACTGATTAAGGCGTTTGTGCGTAGTTCTTGATGTTTTCAATGATATATTTGCAGAAATTTCACCTAAAACAGGAAGTTTTGCTGTGTGTAGAGTCAGTTCTGCTTGCGTGCTTATTTTTGTATTTTTTTCTACGTTTTTTTTGTAATCAGGAAGATTTAATGAAAAATAGATAGTTTCGTGTTTCTTGTCTTGATTTAGAGCGTTACAGCAATTTGTTAAATATGCTAAATATACGCATAAAAATGATAAATTTGAAATTTTCATCTAGATACAATTCCATAACAACAGTTTATAGAATATAAAACATACATGAAGAAAATATTAATAATAGTACTCAATGAATTGTTTTGTTTGGAATTTATGCGAACTTGATTGGTGAATTTTAACAAAAACCATACATGTAAGATTGAATAAGTAAAATTGCCGAATTCCATTTAGAAGTTTTTAAAGATATTGTAGCTGTTGAATTAACTTTCTGTGACTGTCATCTTGTATAAATTGTAATCGATTTTTAGGTAGATTGGGTGTCTTAACCCAGTTGACAGCTAATGAATAATGTAATAAACTTACTAAAGTTGCCTAGATAGCTCAGTCGGTAGAGCAGAGGCCTGAAAAGCCTCGTGTCGGCGGTTCGATTCCGTCTCTAGGCACCATTTTTTTATCAGGATGGGTGGCCGAGCGGTCGAAGGCGCACGCCTGGAAAGTGTGTATACTGCGAACCAGTATCGAGGGTTCGAATCCCTCTCCATCCGCCAGTATATCTTAATTGTTATTCGGCGTAAGTCCATAGTGTCGGCTAATATATTTGTCAATGTGCTGAATTGTGAGTATGTTTTGGTATTTTGTAAAGATGTTTAATTAGACCAAATGGATTGACCAGCAGGTGTTTGTTGTGGTAGCATCTATTGGTTTTAGTCTATGACTTAAAGGGGTGTAGCTCAATTAGGATATAGTGGCGGTCTCCAAAACCGCAGGCTGTGAGTTCGATTCTCTCCGCCCCTGCCA
>CAYLKK010000021.1:0-10970 GCA_964384495.1 uncultured Alphaproteobacteria bacterium | reverse complement strand
CAATATATTATAAAGCATCTTAGATTTCCTAAATTTATAAAACGGCCGTGGAGCTATATTAGATCCTATTGCAAAGGGCTTGTAATTAGTATAGACTCACTATGATTTTTGTAATTTACGGAGGAATTTGTGGCACCATTTGAGCAAGAGTTATTTAATGAATTAACAGATGTTTCTATGCCGAAGTTTGTGCTAAAAAGAGACAATTCAAAGGTCGCTTTTGATATACATAAAATCGCAGTAGCTATAAGTAAAGCTGGAGAAGAGACAGGCGAATTTGGAAAAATTATCGCAGATGAATTGGCAAAAGACGTTGCGCGTGTGATAGCTTACAGGTTTCACGATAATGTGCCATCTATAGAAAATATTCAAGATATCGTAGAAGATACGCTAGTTAGATCGAAATTTTATAAAACAGCTAAGGCGTATATTCTTTATAGAGAAAATCGTTGTAAATTACGTAAGGCTAGCGGCAGCAATATTGACGCTATATGCTCAATTAGCGAATATTTAAATAGAGCCGATTGGCGTGTTAATGCGAACGCAAACCAAGGTTATTCTTTAGGCGGTTTAATCCTTAATAGCTCAGGAAAAATGACCGCAAATTATTGGTTAGATCAGGTATATCCAGACTATATTTCTGATGCACATAGAAACGCTGATTTCTACATCCATGATTTGGATATGTTATCTGGATATTGTGCTGGTTGGTCGTTGCGCATGTTGTTGCGCGAGGGTTTTAATGGCGTCACAGGGAAAATAGAATCTAATCCTCCTAAGCATTTATCTAGCGCATTATCTCAAATGGTTAATTTCCTAGGAACTTTGCAAAATGAGTGGGCGGGTGCACAAGCTTTTAGCTCTTTTGATACTTATTTGGCTCCTTACGTTAGATTGGACAAGCTACCTTATGAAAAAGTGTATCAGCATATTCAAGAATTTATATATAATTTAAATGTTCCTTCTCGCTGGGGAATGCAAACTCCTTTTACTAACCTTACTTTCGATTGGGTCTGCCCTCAAGATTTAAGAGAGCAAGTTCCTGTTGTAGGCGGAAAAGAAGTCGACTTCACATATGGCGATTTGCAAAAAGAAATGGATATGTTAAATAGAGCTTTCCTTGAAGTTATGTCTCAAGGCGATGCTAAAGGTAGGATTTTTACGTTCCCAATACCGACATACAATATTACAGATGATTTTCAGTGGGATTCTGAAAATGCAATGCGTCTTTTTGAAATGACTGCAAAATATGGAACTCCATATTTCCAAAATTTCGTTAACTCTGAGTTGAAGCCAGAAATGGTGCGTTCTATGTGTTGTAGGTTGCAACTAGATTTGAGAGAACTTTTGAAGAGAGGCAATAGTTTATTCGGGTCCGCAGAACAAACAGGATCTATTGGCGTTGTTACTATAAACTGTGCAAGGCTTGGCTTTGTATATAGAGGGAACGAAGAAGCTCTGTACGAGAGATTAGCTCAACTTATAGATTGGGCTAAAATCTCTTTAGAAATTAAAAGGAAATTTGTTCAAAAGTATATGGATGCTGGATTGTATCCATTTACAAAAAGATATTTGGGTACTTTCAGAAATCACTTCTCTACAATAGGTGTTAATGGCATTAATGAGATGATTCGTAACTTTACAAATGATGCAGAAAATATTACAACAGAAAATGGTTACAAAATGGCTATAAAATTGTTAGATTTTATTCGAGCGAAATTGATAGCTATTCAAGAAGAAACTGGACATATGTATAATCTCGAGGCTACTCCAGCTGAAGGGACAACATATAGGTTTGCAAAAGAAGACGCTAAGCGTTTTCCTGGCATTATTCAAGCTGGGACAAAGGTTGCACCTTATTATACAAATTCTAGTCAATTGCCAGCTAACTTTACAAAAGATGCATTTGAAGCTTTAAAATTACAGGATGAACTACAGTGTAAATATACAGGAGGAACCGTCCTACATTTGTATATGAATGAAAAAATTTCATCTCCAGAAGTTTGTGGAAAAATAATAAAAAGAGTTGTAGATAATTTCAGATTGCCTTATTTTACTATTACTCCGACATTTTCTATATGTCCAAAACATGGTTATATAGCTGGGGAACATCAATTCTGTCCAAAGTGCGATGAAATACTTATCAACAAAAAATTGGCAGAATTGCAGAGTGAAAATCACAGTTAAATGATATATAATATAGTATATTCGGAGAAGAAAAATGGAAGACTTAAAAACAAGGATTGAATTAAAAGACGAAGAGAGACAGAGATGCGAAGTCTGGACTCGCGTTATGGGCTATTTTAGACCAATATCCGAGTTCAACAAAGGCAAGCGCAGTGAGCACGATGAAAGAGTTCACTTTGAAGAGTCAGGCTGCTGTGGATGCAAGTAGATGATGAAAAATTAAATATTATAGTTGGCGGCATTGTCTCACTAACTACTATTGATTATCCTGGATGTTTGTCCTTGGTAGTTTTTTGCCAAGGATGTCCATGGAGATGTGTCTATTGCCATAATGAACATTTGCAAAAGATATCTAGGTTGGATAGCCTGCCATGGGATGATGTTTCTCTGTTGATAGACGAACGGAAGGACTTCATAGATGCTGTTGTTTTTAGCGGTGGAGAGCCACTTATCCAAAACGACTTAGATAAAGCAATGAAGTCTGTTAAGGATAAGAATTTGCTTGTAGGATTACATACAACTGGAGTATTATTTGAAAAATTTGCAAAAATAATAGGATGTGTCGACTGGGTTGGATTTGATGTAAAAGCCCCATTCGAAAAGTATGGTAAAATTATTCGACAACCTGATGATGCTTCTATTTTTGCTGCATCGAACGTAAAAAAAAGTTTAGAACTTTTATTAGAGTCTCGTGTGGATTATGAAGTAAGAGTAACACTTGATAATTCACTGGAAATTGACGAAGTATTGGAGATGACAAGAGACTTGAAAGATATTGGAGTTCAGAACATAGCATTTCAAGTTGTTCGAGATGAGCAAAATATAGCCATAAAGCATGCCATTTTAGCTAATGTGAATGCCATGAATGAAATAAATGCTTATTTCCCTAATCTTATAATTCGTAGTTAGGGTTATCAATATGCACTTTTCTAAGATGATTGTTAATGGAAACAGAATACTTATTGCCGAAGAGCAGGCTGTTTTAAATCAAGAATGCAGTATTTCGTGCCTTATAAAAAAAATTTTAGGACATGAGTTTGGGGCATCTTGCGATCAAGCTGTAATTTACAAATCACTAGATAAGCTTTGTATGTACTCTGTCATTTTTTATAATGATGACGGCAGTAGAGCAGGAATGTGCGGCAATGGAGTGTGTTGCCTGGGTAAATTTTTGCATTCTATAACAGGAATAACAGAATTTAATTTTTTGATAGCTGAAAGAATTGTAAAAGTTACTGTATCTGATAATTCTTGTCGAGCGAATTTAGGTAATGCAAACTTTAATAACAGCATGCTTCTTTACAATGAGAAAACATCTATTAACATGATAAAAAATACAGTCGCAAATTTCTTATATGAAAATAATATGCCATTTTTTGATGAAATTTTTTCTATAGGAATTTCATTTGTTGATTTTGGAAATCCGCATGTGATTCTTTTATCTGATACAAAAGTCGCTGAAAATTATTTAGAAAAAATTATGCTGAATGTAGGTTCTAAAATAGAAAATTTACAGTGCTTCAAAGATCGAGCAAATGTCAGTTTTGGGTATATTTCAGATAGTACAATTAATCTGTTTGTATGGGAACGCGGCTCTGGCTACACTGGAGCTTGCGGTAGTGGATCCTGCGCTACTGTAGCAGCATTACATAAAGTAAAAAATATAAATGAAGATAAAATGTACAAAATACGACAAATATCAGGTAATTCTAATGTGTATATTCTAGAAGATGGCTCTGTTACACTAGAAACATTTCCTGTGTTTTGTTTCAACGGAGAATTCTCCAATCTTTGTTAGATGAAATAATCGAAGATGCAGTCTTCAAACATGCCTCTATCCAATTTTACATTGTCACTTCCTAATAATACACAATTAGAAGTAATAGAAAATTCTGAAATAGTGATTTTGCGGAGCAGTATTCTGAAGAAGATGTAGGCGATGTAATAGAGATCTTTCGCCGCTAATATCAGTTACTACGTTCGACTTCTACTTTTAATCTGCGCTTATGCACAATTTTATAAAATGGGATTGTATTCAAACTTATTTTTTGTTAGAGTATTTCTTAATACAGGTCATAGTGTAGTTTATTCTTCGTACTTTTTCGCCTATTTTCACAATGACTACTGTATGGGGGTGTAGCTCAGTTGGTAGAGTGCGACGTTCGCATTGTCGAGGTCGGGGGTTCGATTCCCCTCGCTTCCACCATTTATTAATTAGCCCATGTGGCGGAACTGGTAGACGCGCTGGCTTCAGGTGCCAGTACACACTGTGTGTGGAAGTTCGAGTCTTCTCATGGGCACCAGTATGTTCTTGTAATCAGTTTGTTATTCACGTAAGGCGTAAGTATTTATTATTTACTGTATCGTGTAAAAAGTAAAGCCATCATAAATTGTAAGGTAAATTTACAATGGCTTCGTATTTTATTTGATGTTAATTTTTGCATTTACATGCAGTCTTTACTTCTTCAACTGATTCCTTGAATCTCTTGGTTAGTATTGACGCTACATCTCCGCCTGCAGCAGAAACTAGTTCCGAAATTTTTTTGCTATTTTCCATAGCTTTTTCCATATTTGCTTTAGCCAACTCCGAAAATTTTTCCATTGTTTTTCCAGGTTCGCGAATAGAGCATGCATTGCACGCATCTGTCAACATTTGCTGCATGAAAGTGGTTTGCAATTTTGTTATACTCTTGTAGACCTCAATTGACATTTGGTTAACAAGAGACATGACTTCTAAATTTTTCTTATACATATCCACAATTCCTTCGATTCCAGCAAATGCATTATAAGCGCTGTTCTGATTTGTAGATGATTCATTTTTGGCCGTCATTTATATCTCCAACATATAAAATAATTCGAATTTTATATATTAGATGTAAACAAAGTATTAATGAATTAATCTTAAATCGATTTTTTATAAATTAATAGTATTGTCAGCGTTTGGGCGTTTACTAATATTTGCACATTAAAGTTTTTTTGTTTTTATCCGCATCAGCTCTTTTGGCATTTTCTATTCTAGTACTTAAATACAACATTTTTTCGTGTAGATGCTGCATCATATGTTTTATAGAGTTTATAAATAATATATCAATAGTTTTTTATTTATTATCAAGTTTAATTTAGGCTTTTAATCTGCCAGCATAATTGATCTAAGAAATTAAATTGTGCTAATATTAACGTGTTTCACGTGTTTGGGTAATTGCTGCATATTATTTGTAGAGGAAAGTCCGAGCTCAACAAAGAAAAGTGCCAGGTAACGCCTGGCGGGGGTGACCCTAGGGAAAGTGCAACAGAAAGTATACAGCCGACCCTTAATTTTTTAAGGTGGTAATGGTGAAATGGCGAGGTAAGAGCTCACCGCAATTTTGGCAACAAAATTGGCATTGAAAACCCCACTTTGAGCAAGACCAAGTAGAAGCGATTGTCATATTTGGCCGCTGTTCTTTGAAGCGTTAGTCGCTCGGGTAGGTCGCTTGAGGTTTACAGTGATGTAAATCCTAGATGAATGATTACCGTCAATATTTTTTGACACAAAACTCGGCTTATAGAACACGTGAAACGTATGTTGAATAAGCCAGTTGAAATAGCTTTATCGACTAAAAAGTTCTCTATATAGATTTGGTGCATCTAACGCAATTGCGTCTAGCTTAGGCATAAATGTTTCGTTGCTAATTAGATTTAACGTAGCTATGTAATGTCTAGCTGTTACGAGAAGCGTCGCTAAGATTGTATTTTTTTGTGCTATTGGTAATTTGCTATATTCAAATTTTCCTTCCGTAAATAATTCTTGTTGATATCTAACGCAAAAATGCCATATTCGTTGGTCTAATGTGACTTCTAGGTTGTGCTTGCTATCATATCCGCAGAGTTTTAACAAAGAATCTATAACATTTTCTTCTTTATTTTTAGGTAAGCTTTTTATTGCTTTAGCGACTTTTTCTACAGTTTCTTTATTTGGGTAAAACCCTACTTTGCAATCAGTGAATAGCCATTTCCAATCTAAGCAGAATCCAGGAGCAACATGCTTGTAATTAACGTCGCCTAAGCTAGCGATGTATTTTATGTTGAATTCCTTATTTAATATCTGGATGAGTTTTCCCAATGATTCATGTTGAGCGTTTGTGAATTTAAACCACTCTATCCCATCTTTTTTGATTATAGCCTGTCCTGCATCTGTTTTTGCCTTCTTAAGATCATCTTCAATAGTTTTCTCACATGTTGATTCATCAGCTTTTTGTTGATCATAGAAAGCACCGCCTAATACTTGTATGTTTATAGAATGCTCATTTAAAGATTCTAGGTCAAAATATTTCGACAGTCCTGACATGTATGAGATATAATCTTTACATGGAACGGTCATGATTACTGTTCCATCGTAATTTATAACAAACTGGGAAGATATGCCTCTTGCATAACATGAGGTCCCATATGTATCAAAAGAACTCGAATAAGTATTTGAAATTACAATTGCTGTTTTTCCTGTTGTGTCCTCTCTAAAGGTCACCTCATTTGGGTTAGTTGGATGCTTGTCTGCATGTTGTTTATGTGGACTTATTCTATATTGAATTCCTGCGTCTGATAATTTTTGTGGCAAGTTACCGAAACCTTTTGTGGTGAGTTCAATAAACTTTGTCGCATTGATCTGCATCGAAGATAGCATAAAACTACAGATTAAAATCTTTTTTAGCATATATATTCTCATATAAATATTCTTAAATCTATTATAAATGAAAAATTATATATTTCTAGTGCGGAGCGTGATATTTGGGGAAAAACTGAACGAGATAGAGTAATAGAGTTTAGTTATTAGGGGGCTTGCGAAAGTCAAAATCATGTATTTTTAGATACTGATTATCAGGACGACGGAAGCGCATAAAATTACTTTCGCAAGACACATATTTATGAGTCAATATTTTTGTTCTTAACGCTAAATGTACAAATTAGACCAATATAATGTATGTACCTTATTGAATAAGATGGCAAAATAAGGTACTTTTCTGGCGATTGTGTTGCCCTATTAAATTGTGAACACAAAAAATACTGGACTATGATGTAAAAAAGTTGTATTTATACCTGAGTTGAATTTGTTTGGTGCTCTTATATGAAAATATTGGTTGTAGAATCTCCTGCTAAATCGAAAACTATTAATAAGTATTTAGGAAAAGATTTTAATGTAATTCCTAGCTTTGGGCATATAAGAGATTTGCCTTCAAAGAATGGAAGTGTTAAACCTGATGATAATTTTTCTATGGTTTGGGATATCAGTAAGACAGGTAAAAAATGCATAAGTGATATATCTAAAAATTTAAAAAACGTAGATGAATTATTGCTCGCTACTGACCCTGATAGAGAGGGAGAAGCTATATCTTGGCACATATTAGATTGTTTAAAAGATGATTTAGCTAAAAAAAATGTTGCCGTGAAGAGGATAGTTTTTCATGAAATTACGAAAAAAGCTATAAATGATGCTATTAGTAATCCAAGAGACATAGATCAAAATTTAGTAGATGCGTATTTAGCTCGTAGAGCTTTAGATTACTTATTCGGTTTTTCTTTGTCGCCAGTGTTGTGGAGAAAGTTGCCTGGCTGTAAATCTGCTGGGAGGGTGCAATCTGTGGCATTGAGGATACTGACAGATAGAGAGGATGAGATCGATGCATTTAAAACACAAGAATTTTGGTCAATAGAAGCTAAATGTGAAAAAGAGTCTCAGAGAGAGTTTCTAGCTAAATTAACAGTATTAAATGGAGAAAAATTATCTAAGCTTTCAATTAAAAATGATGTAGAAGCTAATTTGGCTAAGAGTGATATATTAAATAAAAAATTCACTGTTTTATCAGTAGATAAGAAAGATGTTAAAAGAAATGCGTATCCGCCATTCATAACTTCAACACTTCAACAAGATGCTTCTAGAAAGTTGAATTTTTCTGCAAAGAAAACTATGCAAATAGCGCAGAACTTGTATGAAGGTGTAGAAATTGAAGGAGAGAGAAAAGCACTAATAACGTATATGAGAACGGACAGTGTAAATCTCTCAAAAGAATTTATTGAGCAAAGCCGTGCATTTATCGCTAAAAAATATGGAGATGAATTTGTTCCTGAAAAGCATAATGTGTACAAGAGTAAAGTAAAAAATGCACAGGAAGCACATGAAGCAATTCGACCTATTAATGTAGAAATTACTCCAAGTAGCTTAAGTTGTATATTAGATCCAGATTTGCTGAAATTGTACGATTTAATTTGGAAAAGGGCTGTTGCTTCGCAGATGAAGAATGCAATTTATAATCAGGTGCAAATAGACATATCTGATTCTACAAAAAATACGGTTTTACATGTAGCAGGTTCAACGCTCGCTTTCGATGGTTATTTGAAAGTGTACGAAGAAGGGAAGGATGTTGAAGATGATGAAGCGACAGGAGCACAGAGTCTTCCTATTCTTAATGTTGGAGATACTGTTCACGTTAATGATGTGCTTTGTAATCAACATTTCACTCAACCTCCACCTAGATATACTGAAGCTAGTTTGGTAAAAAGAATGGAAGAGCTCGGTATAGGACGTCCGTCTACATATGCAACGATAATTCAAGTTTTACAAGATAGAAGATATGCTACAATAAGTAAAAAGGCGTTTATTCCTGAATCTAGAGGAAGAATCGTTATTGCATTTTTAATGAGATATTTTCCTAATTATTTGCAGTACGATTTTACTGCTGGTATGGAGGAAGATCTGGATGATATTTCAAATCATGAAAAGTGTAAAGATACTGTACTAAGTTCGTTTTGGAATGCTTTCTCTGGTTGTGTAAAGGATATTCAAAAAATAAATATGAAAGATGTTATTGATTCGTTAAATGAAAGCATGGCAAATGTGTTTTTCCCAGAGACTGATGGAGAAAATTCAAGAAAATGCCCAAAGTGTGATACTGGAAAATTAATGCTTAAGCTTTGGAGCACTGGTGCGTTTTTGGGCTGCTCTAATTATCCAGAGTGCGATTATAAGAAAAATATAACATCACAAGATGAAAATTCTATAGATAGTGGGCAGCCTTTATCATCATTTCCAAAAAATCTTGGCAATGATATAGATACTGGAAAAGAGGTATTTGTAAAGTCTGGCCCATATGGATTTTATGTCGAGTTAAATGATGAGAAAAAAAAGAGGGTTTCTATTCCAAAGCAGATTGATCCGGAGAATGTTGACTTAAATTTAGCAATGTTTTTATTGTCTCTTCCAAAAAAAATAGGAGAAAATGGTGGAGAAGATATCTCTATAGGAATTGGAAGATACGGGCCATATTTGTTGTATAAGAAGAAATATACGTCTATCAAAAATTTTGATGATTTCATAAACATAAATATAGAAAAAGCGAAAGTTTTTTTGGGATTATGAGATACCCAAAACGAATTTTATCAATCTGTGTATTTATTCTATTTGCTTTTTCTGTAGATATATTGGCAATATTTAAATTGCAATTTTTTGATGGAGTAAAGTATAGGCTGTTATCTGAAAAAAATAGAACAAGAATAAGAACGTTATATCCTAAGCGTGGTCAGATCATCGATAGAAATGGTATAAAGATAGCGTATGACGTTCCAGTGTATAAAGTTGGGATTTTAAATACTAATAAACGAGAAATCTTAAAATCTGCAGATGATATATTGCAACTAATAGGGAAAATAGATATTTCTGTAGACGAAATACTATTAAGGTCGAAACAGTTACCTCATCATGCATATATATATGTAAAGGAAAATCTTACATGGGAAGAATATGCTACATTGTCTATAAATAATTTTAAGTTAAAAAACACAATTTTAGATCATGGGTATATAAGAAAGTATAACGATGATGCGTATGCACATTTAATTGGGTATACAGGACGATCGGCTGATACTGTTTCTAAAGAGGGTATGATCGGATTAGAAAAATCTTACGATAAGATGTTAAGTGGGATCCTCGGGAATCAGAAACTAGAGGTTAATTCATCTGGTCATATGGTAAAAGCATTAGATGTAGTTCCTCCGATAGACGGAGAAAATATGCAGCTTACAATAAATGACAAATTACAAAAATTTGTATTTAAGGTTCTATCAGAGCAGACGGCTGCATCTTGTGTTGTTATGGACGTAAATACTGGAGAAATTTTAGCGTGTGTATCGGTTCCTGTTTATAATCAAGACTCACTGGCAAATGGGATTTCTAGCAATGAGTGGAAAAGTATTATGAATGATAAATTATTCCCTATGAATGATCGCGCATTAAAAAGTGCATATCCGCCAGGTTCTGTCTTTAAACCGTTTATTGGTTATGCAGCTTTAAATGAAGGAGTTATTGGTGCAGAAGAAAAAATATATTGTCCTGGGTATATAAAAATCGGCAGTGATACTTTCCATTGTTGGAATAGATATGGGCATGGGTATATGAATTTTAAGACGGCAATGGCATGTTCATGTGATGTATATTTTTTTGAGGTGTCTAAGCGTTTGGGAATAGACAATATTGTAAAATATGCAAATATGTTTGGTTTCGGAGAAAAAGTTTGTGATTTTACAGTGAGAGAGAATTCTGGATTAATTCCAAATAAATCATGGAAGCTGAATAAATATAAAAAGGAGTGGAAGCAATATGACACTATATTGACTGGTATTGGTCAAGGAAGTGTTTTGGTCACGGCTGTACAGTTAGCTGTCGCGACAGCTCGCTTATGCACTAATAATTTCAAATTAAAAGCAAGAATTTTCTTAGATGAGCAATATGTGCATAGTAAACATGATTATAACAG
>CAYLKK010000020.1:0-11476 GCA_964384495.1 uncultured Alphaproteobacteria bacterium | reverse complement strand
ATAATGTGCACAATACGCAAATCGAAAGGTAATGATATTTTAGCAGCATGCGGGCAATTAAAATCTACAAATGAAAGTCAGTGATGTTATATATAAACTTCGGAATAATTAATACGTAAAGGTATAAATTCAAGTAGCCAATCTCTTATATATGGGATTGTATTTTTTGGTAGACTTGAAAGGTCAAAGAATCTTAAATCATCGCATTTTTTAGGCTCACCTATTTTAATAACACCAGAATAGCTTAAGCATCTATAAATAAATGATATATAATCTCCACGCTTATCGTGACCGATCATAATTAGCTCTAGATCATCAGGAGAAATATCCACGCAAATTTCTTCTTTAGCCTCTCGAATAATAGCATCTTTTGAGGACTCATGACTTTCCATGTGGCCACTAGGAAGTCCATAATATCCACAATAGAAATCTGTACCATTTCTTTTCTGTAATAAAACACAGCCGTTTTTATCGAAGATCAATAAATAAACGGCCGCTTTAAATCCTGCCCTTTTTTTACAAGACATTTTATACTTCTAGATTTGTTATTTCCTCAAAAATGCAGGAATATCTAGGTCATCGTCCTGCTGGTTAGATTGTTCAACACTCTGTCTTGTGTAAATATCAGTCCTGACATGGGAATCTACTTCGACTTCTTCGTGTTTATATCTTCCTGTAATACGCTCAAACAATGAAGGAACATGCTTTTTCCTTTGTTGTTGTTGTGGTTTTGCCTTTAAAGCTTCATTTCTTACATCCGCATATTCACCGGAATTATTTGCTAATTTTTCTTCTTGCTGTATGCTAGCCTGTTCTTGCATGAAGTTCGGTGTATTTGACTTAAATTGTGACTCCTCGTATTGTTTAGAAAAGCTGTTGACAGGGCTTGGAGAAAAATTCGCGCTATTATTTTTTATCATATCTTTTGATGCGTCTATACCAGTAGCTACGACAGAAACACGAATGCGACCATTTAATTTTTCATTAAATGTAGAACCAAAAATTATATTAGCTTCAGGATCAACTTCCTCTCTAATTCTATTCGCTGCTTCATCGACTTCGTACAAAGTCATATCGTACCCGCCAGTTATATTAACTAAAACACCGCGAGCTCCCTTCATAGAAACATCATCAAGCAAAGGATTAGATATTGCTGCTTCAGCCGCTTCTAACGCTCTTCCTTCTCCTTCTGCGTCGCCAGTTCCCATCATAGCTTTACCCATTTCGCTCATAACTGTGCGAATATCGGAGAAATCCAAATTAATTAAACCAGGCATTACCATCAAATCAGTTACACCTTGAACACCTGACCTCAAAACGTCATCAGCCATTTTAAATGCATCAGCAAAAGTTGTCCTTTCGGTTGCAACTCTAAACAAGTTCTGATTTGGAATTACAATTAGTGTATCAACAAATTGTTGCAATTCATCTATTCCTCGCTCAGCCGTTCTCATCCTATGAGTTCCTTCAAAATGGAAAGGCTTTGTAACAACTCCTATTGTTAAAATGCCGTTTTCTTTAGCTAAACGTGCTATTACAGGAGCCGCTCCAGTACCTGTGCCACCACCCATTCCAGCGGTAATAAACACCATATTACTGTCTTTTATATATGATAAAATATCTTGAATAACTTCTTCAGCAGCAGCTCTTCCAATATCTGGTCTTGCTCCAGCACCAAGTCCTCTGGTTATATCTAAACCTAATTGTATTTTATTATCGGCCAAAGAATTTAACAAAGCCTGTGCGTCAGTATTAGCTACGACAAAGTCAACACCACGAAGTTTTTGTCTTATCATGTTATTTACAGCGTTGCCGCCAGCTCCACCTACGCCAAAAACAGTGATTTTGGGGCTTAAATCACTAACTGCAGCGTAATCTCCATCGTCAAACAAAGAATCTACGTTATTATCAACTTGGCTGCTATTTGCGTTATCTAAGGTCATTTGCATTCCTCCCGAAATAAAATATACAGAAACAATAGTTAAATTCTATAACATAGAGCTCAATAGGTCAATACATATTACCTTACTGTGTAAGTTAAAATGATGAATTAACACATCTTTGAATTTGAATGTTCATCGCACGATTAGTAGATGAAACAACAAATAAATTACACATTAACCTTTTTCACTATTTTACGGATTTTTGCTGCATTGTTATTCTCGATGATCACTAAAGAGAATTTTTTCTTGTAATTCATTGGAAATATGTAAAACTGAAAATCTTGATAAAAACACATAAAAATATAGCTTTTAATTTAATCGCTACATGTTGTACTATTGAACATGTTATATATTCATTCGAGAGGTTGTATGAATTTGAAAGGTTATATCCCAGCTATAGTTACACCATTCTCAGGTAATTCTGTAGATTCGCAGTCTTTTAAAAAATACGTTCACTGGCTTGTAGAAAGCGGCGTAAACGGCATAGTTGTATGTGGATCTACTGGGGAGTCAATTAATTTATCACTCGAAGAGAAACGACAGCTAGTGTCAACAGCCGTAGATGTGGTAAATAACAGGGTTCCTGTCATCGGCGGAATAATTACATCGACAACAGATGAAGCTGTAAAATTAGCAAAAATGTACGAGATGGAAAATGTAGATGGTTTACTATGCGTTTGTCCTTACTACGTAAAGCCAACTCAAGAGGGAGTATATACACATATTAAATATGTACATGAATCAACTACACTCCCGATTATCTTATATAATAACCCAGGTAGGACTGCGTTTGATTTATCAGTAGACACTCTTAGAAAATTAGCTTCATTAGAGCGTGTTGTTGGCCTAAAAGAAGCTTCAAGTGATTTATCTAGATTTCTATGCTGGCGTCAACACGTAAAATCTGGTTTTCGCTTTTTATCTGGAAACGACGACACTTTCTGTGGCTCTTTAGCGTTAGGAGCGCATGGCACGATATCTGTTACATGCAATGTGGTCCCAGACATTTGTAGGGATTTATTTACAGCGTGGGAAAATCGAGATTTCGATAAATTTGTTGTACTAAGGGATAGAATAATGAATCTTCACAATTTACTCTTTGCAGAACCAAGTCCAGCACCGACTAAGTATGCTCTATCTCTAATGGGAGTAATGAATGAGGATGTAAGGTTGCCTCTTTTACCATTAACAGATATAACTAAAAATAAAATTAAATATGAACTAGAAAAATTGAGTTTGATATAACCAATGAAAGAAGTAGGATATAACAAAAAAGCTAAGTTTGATTATGAAATTTTAGAAACATTTGAATCAGGAATTGTCTTAAGCGGTTCAGAAGTTAAGTCTCTTCGCGCGAATAAAGTAGGAATGACTGATTCATATGCGACTGTTACGCAAGATAAAGAAGTCATAATCTACAACTTGCATATACCTCAGTATGAAATGTCAACTGCGAAGAATTACGATTCAAAAAAGAATAGAAAGCTTTTACTTCATAGACGACAAATCGAAAGGATCGCTGGTTATTTACAGAAAGGTGGCTATACACTAGTGCCGATTTCTGTATACTTTGGTAAAAATGGATATGTTAAGGTCCAAGTAGGTATAGGAAAAGGGAAAAAGCTTGTAGACAAGAGAGAAACTATAAAAGAAAGAGAATGGAATAGAGAAAAATCTAGAATTTTAAAGAGAGATTATTGAGACGCTATATGAAATTTATGTCATATTTAAAAGTTGTTTGTATATTTGTTATATTCGTATTTTCTGTATGCTCATTATGTGCAGAAAAGTCCAAGAAAGAATCGGGTACAGCTAAAAAGAGTGCAATATGCAAAACAAATAAAGTTAAGATTGAAAAAGAAAAATTAGCTAACGACAAAGCTGATGGAGTTACCAACAGCAAAAAAAACTTAAAAACTCAGTACGATAATTTATGTAAAATTTCAGCATCTATTAGAATGATAGAGAAGCGTTTAACAGAGCTTAATAAGGCTAGTCTTTACTATGGAGCAATCTTAGAATCATCAGATAATGCTATAAAACAAAAAGACGCTTTTATTGCAAAAAATCTAGATAGCCTTAGAAGTGAATCTAATCCTTTGAAGGAAGCTTTTGCCTCAAATAAAACTTTAGTAAGCAATTGTTACACAAGGATTGACGAAATAAACCGCAGTATTTGTTTATTGCAAAATAAACTAAAAAGAAATGGTATCAATAAAAAAAATTTAGAAACAAGCATGAATAAACAGCGTCTTGACCTATTTTCAGAATATACGAAGATAGCGCAAAATTCAAAAGAAAATACAATTAAAGAAAAAGATAGAAATGATGTTATCAATTATGTAACTAAACGTGCGGTTTCTTTAACTGATTTATTTGAACGCATCAGATTTGAAGTTAGTGTCGGACGCTTTAAAGACTTTAATTCGTGTAAAATTGAAAAGTGTGATATGTGCATTCCTGTGGAATTTTTCTTATCTGAACACTTAGATATTCATAATCCGTATAGAACTTCTAAATTTCTCGTTAGAAAGAACACAAACGTGTTTGCTCCAATTAGTGGCGTTGTAGTTTTTTCACAACCGTATAAAACAAATGGGCATGTAGTCATCCTTAATAACGCAAAATGTGGATGCGTTATGCTATATGGACTTGGTTCTGCATTTGTAAAGTTAGGAGATCTAGTGCGAGTAGGCCAGGTTATAGGAGAAACGCATGAATCGACTTCATGCCTTGGATTTTCAGAGGTATTTTTTGTACACAAATGATATAATTACATACAATGTAGAAAAATGTTTTTAAATTAAAAAATATTATTTATTGGATGTGTATTTTTGTATGTTTCCATCACTGTTTTATCATTAATTTCAGTGTAAATTTCTGTAGCAGCTAAAGAACTATGCCCTAACAATTCCTGAATATATCTTAATTCTACGCCTTCTCTAACTAAATGGCTAGCAAAGCTATGTCTAAGAGCATGTGGCGTTAAATATTCTGGGAAATTATGCTTCTCTCTAAATGCTTTCATTCTTGACTCAACTACAGACTTATTTAATACTTTTCCGCGCACGCCCCAAAAAATATAACAGTTTGAATCTGAGCGATTTATGTATGGGCACTCATTCATGTAAGCATCTAGGATAAATAACATCTCATCTAACACAGGTACTAACCTTTCCTTGCTTCCTTTCCCTAATATTCTTATGTTTTGACCAATGTCAATAATTCTCAAATTCAACGCTTCACTAATTCTTAAACCTGCTCCATATAAAATTATATACAAAGCTTTGTCTCTTAAAGTAACCCAATTTAAATCTACATCTGCAAATTTTTTTATCGACAACATCGTAGATACGACATTAGAATCTACTGGATGAGGCAACAACTTACTTAATTTTGGGCGTCTAATCGTATTTATACATTTTATCGGGATCCCATCTCTCTTCGATATAAAAATCAAGAAATTTTTAATAGCAGACAACTTACGTGCATTAGATCTAGCGCATATACCATTAGATCTATTATCAGAAAGCCACGCCCTTAAATCTGCATTGCAAATGCCTTTTATATCATCAAATCCGACAGCTTCAACATTTAAATGTTTAACAAGAAATGTGAGAAAAAACTTTAAATCGCTTCCATATGCGATAGTAGTTAATTTCGAACTACTGCTTTTGTTGGATACCCACACAAACCATTCTTCAACAACTTTATACAGATCTGGAAGAACAATCTCACGTATATACAATAAATCTTCTAAAGTTGCCATAAACAGCCGATGTCACATGTTATTCTGTTAATCCATTATATGCAGCGAACTAATATTATTCGCTAGATTTCAAAAAATTCAAAAACTTTTTCCGAGTAGCTTTTTTCTTTATCGAATAGTACCCCTTTAATAAAGCAGCTGTCTCATCTGGATCCTCATCAACAGAATATTCATCTTGAGAGTGATCACTACACATACCTAGATTAGATTGTCCACCTAAACCATCGAAAAAAAACGATATATCACAATTCAAACAAACTGATATCTTATAAAGCGAAGCAGCACTTACTCTATTTAGTCCCTTTTCGTACTTTTGCAACTGTTGAAATGTTATACCAAGTTTCTTCGCCAAATCACTTTGCCCAAGACCAACTTCTAGTCTCTTTGCTTTTATTCTTTCTCCAATCATTAAGTCTATCTCACTAGTCCTTCTTTTTACGTGGGCTAAATTCTCGACAACCATAAACAATCCACCAATAAGAAATACAACCGTTGCATTAGACCATATGAATAAATAAAATGCAACTACAGTATAAGTACATTGCATGAGCTTATTATCATGATGTATATTCTACATGCATTTATGCTGTTTTGCCTTAACTTATGTAGAATTATCGATAGTAAGGAAATATTGAGATGAATTTTTCTTTGTTCCTAGATGTTATTTGGTTCGCGACTTCTATAATGCTTGTCGTAGCATTTGTAACATATTTAGAGCGTAAAATATTAGCTTTGTTCCAACTAAGAAAAGGACCTAATGTTTGTGGATGGAATGGCATTCTACAGCCAGTAGCTGACTGTATAAAATTACTCAATAAACAGATTTTATTTCCAAACAAAGCAGATAAAATATTATTCGTTATTGCTCCATTAATCCCTATCATTTTTCAAATGATGACGTTTTGCCTTCTCCCAATCTTTAATAAAACGCCATTATTCGAAAGTGAATATTCATTACTAATTATAATGGTATTTTCATTGATCGCGTCATTTGGCGAATGCCTATCTGGATTAACTGTAGATTCTGTATATCAAAAGTTAGGTTCTTGCAGAGCAATAATTCAAGTATTTTCGTATGAATTATGTTTTTGCTTATGCCTTTTAAACATTGCATTAGCTGATAACTCTTTCGATATTTCTGTCATTGCTAACAAGCAAGAAATATGGAATATTTTTAAGCTCCCACATATATTCATAATATATATTTGCGTTACATTAGCTATGTGCAATCGTACGCCATTTGATACACTTGAAGCAGAACAAGAATTAATTGCAGGATACCATACAGAATACTCTTCTATACTATTTTGCCTTTTTTATATCAGCGAATACACAAACTTATGCTTAGTAAGTTTTATAGGAGCAATATTGTTCCTTGGAGGAATAGATACAATTTCTAATTCTTATCTGATTGGAAGCATGGTACTGCTGGTAAAAACTTTCGTAATACTAATCTCAATGATATTTGTAAGAGCGGCTCTTCCAAGGTTTAGATTCTACAATATTTTAAGAGGATTCTGGTTTTATTTAATCCCAATTTTGTTTCTATCTGTAATTGTATATGCTTTATAAATAATGCGTAGTTACATATAATTAACTAATTTTTTAGCTATATCAATCATCCTACATGCAAATGCATACTCATTGTCATACCAAGATGTGACAGTACATAAATTTCCATTTTGTACGTTTGTAAGAGTAGAATCAAAAATAGAACTATACTTCGTACTGATAAAATCAGAGGAAACTAACTTTTCGTCGTTATAACATAAAATACCGCGTAAGTATGTTTCTGCAGCAGATTTCATTAAACTATTTATCTCTTCTGTGGAAGTATTTCTGTTCGAAACAAATGTAAAATTTACAAAAGAAACATTTGGCGTAGGAACTCTCATCGCATACCCATGTAATTTCTCGACTAAATCTGGAAAAATAAGACCTATAGCCTTCGCTGCTCCAGTCGAAGTAGGTACGATATTACAAGCCGCAGCACGACTTCTTCTCAAATCAGTATGGCTCATGTCTACTAATCTTTGATCTCCTGTATAAGAATGAATCGTTAACATCTCTCCAGACTCAATTCCTACTGAATTCTTTAACACCTTAACTAATGGAGCTAAACAATTAGTTGTACAAGATGCACATGACAATACGTTATCATCTTTTGTAATGCAATCATCATTTACCCCAAATACAATAGTTTTGTCTACATTTTCCCCAGGAGCTGAAATGATAATTTTCTTCGCTCCATTTTTTATATATCCAGCGCACTTCTCTTTGCTTTTAAATTTTCCTGTACACTCAAGGACAAGATCAACTCCGAGATCACGCCATGTATCTAAATTATCTGGAGAAGCAATTGACGAATAATGAATTTTTTCCCCATTACATATTATTTTATTTTCTTCGCAAGAAATTTCAGCATTGAAACGCCCATGAACAGAATCATATTTTAGCAAATGAGATGCTACGCTAGAGCAAGATAAATCATTAATCGCAACGATATCCGAGTCACTTATTGTATTTAAAGCTAATTCACGAAAAACTAAACGACCAATCCTACCAAAACCATTTATTGCTATTCTCATGCATGAATCTCCGCAATATGAAAAATGAAAAACACGCTAGCAAAAAATGTAAAACTAGAGGATATATGCAAAAAATATTTGCTAGCATGCAACGGCGTTAGTAACCGTATTTTTTCAGTACCTCATGTACTATATGGCTAGAGTTTAAATTAAAAAAGTTAAAATTTTCTATATATTTAGCAGATTTTCCGAAATTATTCACACCAAAAAACATTCCATCATTTCCGTAATATTTATGCCAGCCGAATTCGGAAGCAGCTTCTATTACAACGATAGGTTCTTGACCCAACACCTCTTGCTTATAAACCTCTGATTGCTTATCAAAAATATTCAAAGATGGCATAGATACAATGTTTACTGATATATTTTTCTTCATCAACAGGCTTCGTACTTCTAAGGCTATTCCTACTTCAGAACCAGTTGCTACAATCGTTATTTTATTTTTGTTATTTGTAGAATCTTCGTATAGTAAATACCCTCCTTTTGAGCATAAATTATCTCGTCCGCAAAATCTAACACTTAGAACTTTTTGACGTGTTAAAACTATTACAGATGGATTATCTAAATTTAGGACTGATTCCCAGCATTCAGATGTTTCTAATGCGTCTGCGGGCCTGAAAACATTCAAATTTGGAATAGATCGCAAGCCAGCTAATTGCTCTACTGGTTGGTGTGTCGGCCCATCTTCTCCAACGCCTATAGAATCATGCGAAAACAAAAAAATCGATGGTATATTCATCATTGCAGCTAACCTTATCGCTGGCTTCATGTAATCACTAAAAGCTAGGAATCCACCTCCAAAAGCAACCAATCCACCATGCAGATTAATACCATTGATTATAGCCCCCATAGCATGCTCTCTCACACCATAGTGTATGTAATTACCACTATAGTTTTCTGCTTCAATTGGTCGACTATTTGCATTCATGCATCCAGTAGATGTCCCTAAATCACAAGAACCAGAAATTATAAAATTAGAAGCCGTACATAATTCAGCAATTATTTTCTGAGAAATCGAACGCGTCGCCTCATATGGTCTAGAAACAAAAAAGTTTTTTTTAAATGATCTAAAAACTCGTTTAAAAGCTACCTTTTGTTCTTCTTTTATCTTGTCAAAAATATCGTGATATTGTTGATACCAATCATCTGCGCATTTGTCTTTTCTGCTACCAATAGATAGCCATTCTTTTTTGGCTTCTTCTCCGACATTAAATGCCTCTTGAGAAAGACCTATTTTCCTTTTAAATTCGATCACTTGATGTTTATTTAAAATTCCACAATGTGCATCTTTGCTACCTTCGAAATCAGTGCCAAAACCAATTTTAGTATTGCAAATCACTATAGAAGGTCTTTTATCGTCTACTTTAGCTTGGAAAATAGCATTTGAAATTTCTTGCTCATTGTGTCCATCAGCACAAATAACATGCCAGCCATAACTTTCAAAACGTTTTGTAACATCGTCATTACAAGTAATATCTGTGCGTCCATCTACTGTGATTTTATTGTTATCGTATAGGACAATTAGCTTCCCTAATCCTAATACACCAGCTAAAGAACAAGCTTCATGAGATATGCCCTCCATCAAATCACCATCACCTGCACAAACATACGTAAAATGATTTATTACATCGTTTCCTAACCTATTGTTCAAAATTCTTTCAGCAATAGCCATACCTACAGCTGTAGCAATGCCTTGCCCTAACGGTCCTGTGGTCATTTCAATACCAGCAGCTATGTTATATTCTGGATGCCCTGAGGCTATACTATCAAATTTTCTAAAATTTTTTAAACTTTCAATTGTAAATTTTTCATATCCACACAGGTGTAGAATAGAATATAATAGAGCTGATCCATGCCCTCCAGATAACACGAATCTATCCCTATTCGGCCAATTTGGATGCTTAGCTGAAAATTTCATGTGGTTCTTAAACAGCGCTGTTACACAATCTGCCAGCCCTAAAGGTAATCCGAGGTGCCCACTATTCGCATTAACTACCATATCGACAGAAAGTCCTCTAACGGCATTAGATAAATTTTCTAGCATTACATTACCCGTAAAATACACACTTAGATAATACTATTCACAACATTAATAACATATTAACAAAAAATACATCATCAGTGCTATGCTATAAAACAAAATTAGCCTTAATTACCTCGATCGCGGGTGGATAGAAAGAGTAAATATATCCCAACAAATAACATAGGAATGGAAAGGATTTGTCCTATTGTAATTCCAAAATTTCCAAGTATAGAGTAATTAAGCAATGTATCAGGTTCTTTGAAAAATTCACAAATAAAACGAAAGACTGCATAGCCAATGCAAAACACACCAGACAACATTCCAAATTGAAGGTTTCGTCTAATTTGTATTCTTAACGTAATTAGCATAACTATAAATAAAACTACACCTTCTAAAAAAGCCTCATATAACTGACTGGGATGTCGAGAAATTCCATCAATTGCAATAACAGCAAAGATACAAGAAGATTCGGTTCCAAAAAGTTCTCCATTTATAAAATTTGCTATTCTGCCAAGAAATAACCCGATAGGCGCAGATATCGACAAAACATCACAAAAAGCAAGAAAATTGATTTTATGATTTTTTGTAAATAAAAATATGGAACAAACCATTCCAATAAAACCGCCGTGGAATGACATGCCGCCTTCCCATATTTTAAAGATCTCTACGAAATTAGCTGAATAGTAATTAGACTCATAAAATAAAACATGCCCAAGTCTTCCGCCAACAATTATTCCAATGACTGCATAATTCAAAAATTTATCTATTTTCTCAGGTGGGAAATAACCGATACATTCGGTATATTTTTTAGAAACAAATGAGCAAATCAATATTCCAAATATATATGCAAGTGAATACCAACGTACTGGCAACCCGAATACTTCAAAAGCGACTGGATCTAACATAAAGCTAAACGTTGAAAAGGAAGTTTATATTTAATAAAATACATCTGTTTTTTTGTGTTTATTTGATACATATGTTACCGAACTTGCTCACTCTATCTAGAATACTAGTAATTCCAATAATTATGGCATGTTTTTATTTCGATGGTCAATCTATCAAATATATTGCAGCTGCATTATATGTGTGTGCATGTATAACTGATTTTTTTGATGGATATTTAGCAAGAAAATATAATTTGATTACAACCTTT
>CAYLKK010000019.1:0-11523 GCA_964384495.1 uncultured Alphaproteobacteria bacterium | reverse complement strand
ATTACAGCTTTGCTTCTTCCAGAAGTAAGTTTCGATTCTTGAGAAAAATAATTAGCATCCGATTCTCTCGCAGTATCGCTAGACCAAGAATAATTTAATAGTGCATTGGACCAATAAAACGGTAAAAACAAGAAGTTGCTACAACTGTACTCGTCATTTATAGGCCTAAAACATTCAAGTAAATCACAAATTTTTACCATATCTGGGGTCAACTCAATAACATAATATGGATTTGGTAGATAATCAATACTACCTTCATCTGCACGGCCTCTCAAAACGTTTGCGTACCCTAAATAAGCTGGATATAGTGAAGATAACAAATATCCAGTATCATGGGCTGCTTTAGAAGCTGGGATTACGGATATATCTACATTATAATCATAGTTTCTGTCATCTTTTGTATTAGCCAATAATTCCCCACGTTGGTGCCTAATATTTGCGCCGTATTTATGCCAAGTGTTTGTCACGCCAAATGCGATCTTACCAGTATTGCCATAATGTAAAATCTTTGTTGGATCGCCACAAGAGCCATATAGATAATACCCCATGATTTTGGTTCTTAAAGCATAATCCCCTGTTGCATATAACATATAGTGCGTGTCATCAAAATGCTGCTGATAGCACCCCCAACCTCCAAACCTATAATGAGGAATAGAAAGCTTACCAGAATATGGCACAATACCGGCGCACACACCTTGTGTCGCCATAAAATTGTCCTTGATGAATTTTTTACAAGCTTGAGAAATTTGATAAATTGGAGTATTTTGCACATTAACACTAGGCGTAGTTTCGCTTGTTTGCACATGTAAAGGTAACCCAGTCGAATCTCCTGTCGTGACAGAAGCTAAATCTAAGTTATTTTCATTACACGCAGCTCCATTAGTCGGTATGCACATTACAATATCAACATTGCATTTTGCTGGAATCGCTTTGGCGGAATAAGTTTTTCCAGATAAATCATCTTTTATATTTACTACAAGAGAATCACCATCTTTTTGAATAGTCAACTTATCTGTATCAGCAACACGTTTTGATAAATTGATAGTTTTAGATGTTGTATTATTATTTTTGCTAAATGTAAATTTCATCCCGTTGTTTTGTTCTTCGGAATTTGGATACGCATTGCAATATCCATCGAGTCCTTTTTCTGCTGGCAATACACAATTGCACGCTAAATTTATACCTGTGTTCGGAAGAGAAACGTCTAAAACCTTGCATTCTGATGCTAAATATTTTGCATTTTCTATATAATTTTCGTCATAGAAAAAGCCTTGTTGATATGACATATCAATTGATGAATACAATCCGACAAATTGATTAAATTCTGTAACATTTGAGTCGGTAGGTGCTACAGAAAAACAATTAGGCGTAATAACGAGCTCTTCATGTTTTATAGCATCATCTGTATGCATAACAGCTTTGTCATTGTAAACATTGTCAGCTTTGGATAACAGACCTGGTTTCTGAGCTTCGAAAGGAGCTCCAAAATTGTAATTTTTCACAGCGGATAAAGCCGCATCTGCAGAACAATCTTTATGTGAATATATAGATGTTCTTTCTGTAAAATCTATAGCGAAATATATTGATGCTACAATAACAGGCAACAAAAAAGCTAAAAATACAATTACATATCCTGATTTAGCATTTTTAAAGAATTTACCCATGACTCACCTATTATCCAAAGATTATGAATTATACAAATTTGTTTTTTAAATAAAGGTTAAATAGGGTTTAATCTTATGTGATTAACAATAAATAGCGATAAAGTCGCTACTCGTCTACATTTTTATATTATACAACAAACACAACTATTTCTTTGTTATTCTTTTTACAATTAAATTTATTCCGCTTGCTATACCTAAAAAAAACAAAACGACAGTAAATAGAAAATGCTTAGAAAAAATTGAATCTATGACATACCCAATTATAGTGCAGCTTATTATCGAACCAAAAAAATCAGATACACTTGAATATGATTCATTATTATTTTTAGGTTTGAGAACATGTTCCTCTTTTTTCTCATTAGAAAAGCTTTCAATTTTTTCATAAAATTTAGAATATTTATCGCTCATACTACTTACATATAGATATTATTTTATCTTTTATCTTAGTTGCGATTTGATCATTGGCATCATAATCGCCTCCTTCAACTAGAATGCGTATCAAATTTTCTGTGCCAGATTTCCTAAGTAATATTCGCGTATTTTTTGACTGAAATTCCTCGCTTATATTCTTTAAGACAATTGGTGAAATTTGGTCTTTGTCTTCTACTCGTACATTTATTTTTACAGAAGGTAAAAGTGTAAAACCCCTTGCTAATTTGCTAATAGAATCGTTTCTATTTTGCATTAATTCAAGGATTTTTAATGCAGCAATTAATCCATCTCCAGTTTCTTGATATTTACCTAAAATAATATGGCCAGAATTTTCTCCTCCGAATAATGATTCTTTGTTGTAGATTTTTTCTGCTATGTATTTATCCCCTACTGGAGTTCTAATTACTGAATACCCGATATCCGTCAAGTAATTTTCTAGACCTAAATTTGACATTTCGGATATTATGATATTTTTACTTTCGCTAGGAGCACATGCCATTTTTCCTAAAAAGCCAAGTAAATGGTCCCCATCTATTACTTTACCATTTTCATCGCAAACTACTAATCTATCTCCATCTCCATCAAATGCAAATCCGATATCTGCATTTTTCTTTAACACTGTATTGCATAAATTTTTCGGATAGACAGCACCACAATTTTCGTTTATATTAATTCCATTCGGTTTATTAAATATGTAAGTTATATCTCCTTTTAGTTTTTTGAAGATTGAACGTGCAACTTTGTACATTGCTCCGTTTGCACAATCAACTACTATTTTAATTTTTGAAAGATTTATACTAAATTTTTGCAAAATATAATCTTCATATTTTTTTAACAAATTACGCCTGGAAAGTGTACCAATCTGTTTGTGAGTTTTTTTGCTTATTGTCTTGCTAGCAAAAAATGCACTTGTAATTTTCCCTTCAAAATCTGATGTAAACTTGCATCCATTGTTATCAAAGAATTTTATACCATTATCTTCAAAAGAATTGTGAGATGCAGAAATAACTATACCTAAATCGAATTCATATTTTTTAGTAAGAAATGCAATTGATGGTGTTGGAGCTATTCCTAAATTAGTGACATTCACTCCATAAGAAGAAAATATAGCGGAGACAATATTTGATAACATCTCTCTCGATAATCTCGTATCTTGTCCGATCAAGACATTTTTTACATTCGGAATACAAAACAATACTGATCCTATTATTTTATCTAAAGATTCTATTGTAAGAAAGCCTTCCCCGGCTAAGCCTCTAATTCCATCAGTACCAAAAAGTTTATTTTTCACTATATACGTCACCTCATATTACCTATTATTTTTTTCATCAAAGCTTTTCTTCTATTCGCTCGCTGATTAACTTTGTTGTATCCACACCTCGTTTTACGGTTATTTAACCCACATGTTTTTTTGCTTGCCATACATTTTATTTTTTTCTTACTTTTTCTGCAAAGAGATTCACATGTTCTAGTATAATCACCAATTATTTTCTCTTTTATATATTTTCTTTCGGCTTCTGTTAGCGTAGTTTTCTCCTGATAATCTGGATGGTAGTGTTTTCTGTTGTAATAGAGGGCGGCTAACATACTTTCATATGGCAAACACTTAATTGAAACCTTTGTAATACCATCTCTAAAAAAACCTAATTTTTTAGCTGCAGCAGCAGAAAGGTCTATTATCCTTGCATTTGGATTACAAAATGGGCCTCTATCATTCACGAAAACTTTTATTTTTTGTCCTGACGACAATTTAGTAACTTCAACAACACATGGAAGAGGTAATGTTCTATGTGCAGCTGTCATGAAGTTCTTATCAAAAGCATACCCAGTAGCTGTTAAACACCCGTTTTCAAACGTACCATACCAACTAGCTAAACCTGTCGCAAAATAATTATATTGTTGCATAGGCTGATAGCATCTATTTTTTAAGCAATACCTTCTTTCTGTGGCATGCTTTGCAGTACTGTCGGTTTGTATATGATGTCCTGTATTTGAACAAGCATAAAGAAAAAACATTGTCATAACAGCGCGAATATATTGACAGAATGGCACAATTGACTCCTGAATTATTCTAAAGAACGATAACATCTTTTTTCTCTCCCAACAAGTTTTTTTATAAACTTTAATCTGCCAAGTATCTTTTTGTTAAAACAGCCAAAATAGCTATTAAAAATAGAACCGCATCATAAAAAATATCCTACTATGATTTCTATAACTGCTTATTTACATCTAGTAGAAACAGAGAAACTTAAACACCAGTAGACCCAAATCCACTTTCATTTCTTTCTGTATTTTGAAGTTCTGTTGAGCTTATAAAATTAGCTTTGCATACAGGACAAATTACAAGTTGAGCTAATCTCATACCTCTTTCTACAACAAATGGAACTGCAGAAAAATTCGCAACTATCAACTTAACTTCACCTCTATAATCTGAATCAATAGTACCTGGAGAATTCAGTATAAATATAGAGTTTTTCAGGGCAAGACCAGATCTAGATCTAACCTGCCCTTCGTATCCATCCGGAATTGCGATTCTAAATCCACATGGAATCAATACTACAGAATTTGGTGCTATTTCTAACTGACTATCAATCGCAGCTTTTAAGTCTGCGCCAGAACTGCCAACTGATTCATACGATGGCAAATCAAGACCTTCGCCGTGCTCTAAAACCTGGATAAGTACATCTACAAATGGCATTATACGAACCCAAAATTCAAAAACTTTTCATTTCTATGAGTACGTAAATCTGATATTGTTTTCATCTCAATAATAGCATCTTTTATAGCTGCAGACGCATTGTCTATTGTTTCTTTATAATTTCTGTGAGCTCCACCTAATGGTTCTTTTATTATAGAGTCTATTAAACCAAATTTAATTAAATCTCTAGCTGTTAATTTCAAACATTCTGCAGCATCAGATGCATTCTCTGGATTTCTCCATAATATCGAAGCACATCCTTCTGGAGAAATCACTGAATATATTGAGAATTCTAACATCAATAATTTATTCGCAAAAGCCAATGCCACAGCTCCACCAGAACCGCCTTCTCCAATTATTGTCGAAATTACAGGAACACTTATTTGAGATAACTTTTCCAAACACTTCCCTATAGATTCTGCTTGACCTCTTTCTTCAGCTCCGATTCCAGGGTAGGCGCCAGCTGTATCGATAAACGTAAGTAACGGGAGGTTGCATTGCTCTGCTAGCTCCATAATCCTATAAGCTTTCCTATAGCCCTCTGGATGAGGCATGCCGAAATTATGTGCAATTCTTTCCTCTGTATCTCGCCCTTTTTGGTGGCCTAAAATAGCAACTGGAATTCCGTGGAACTTGCCGATCCCGGCAAGAATTGCCTTATCCTCAGCGAACTTTCTATCTCCAGATAACTCTTCAAAATCTGCAAACATGCTATTTACATAATCTATTGTCTGAGGCCTTTCTTGATGCCTAGCTACTTGAACAATCTGCCAGGGTGTCAATTCAGAGTATACACTTTTTACAATAGATTTAAGTTTGTTTTCTAACCGATTTATATCTGCTGTTATATTCACATCGCCACTATTGAGTTTTTTCAGCTCTCGAATCTTTGATTCTAATTCAAAAATCGGTTTTTCGAATTCTAAAATTATCATACAACCTCCGCTAGTGAAAATAGTATTATTTTTCTACAGGTTTCTTCAAGAATAGGAACAGTACAAAAGCAACACTGGCAATAGCTGCTTCTACCATCATTGCAGTATGGGCTCCATAATTTTTCCACAATACACCAGTTAAACTATTAGAAACGAACATCCCCAAAGCGCAAACTAAGTTAAATATTCCAAAAGATGTGCCTTTTATCTGTGGTGGAGAATAATCTGCGACTAAAGCAAAAAAAGTTCCTTGTGTTGCTCCATAGTGAATACCATATGCTATAACACCGAAAATTAGCATATGCATTGAGTTAGAATTTGCGACTAAAAAGCATGATGCTATCATAAATAAAAATCCTATTCCCAAGAAAAGCCTACGATCTATTCTGTCAGATAGATTCCCAGCTACTTTTGAAGTTATAGAATTAAATAAGTATAGTATTGTTAAAATTAAAGACACATGGCACAAGTCCCAACCTAGTTCTTGAGCTCGAAGGACCAAGAAAGCTTCACTAAAGCGAGCCATCATAAATATAAGTAGAACAAACGTAAAGAAGCAGAAGCGTCCGCCTAGCTGTTTTAAGTCATCCTTTTTAATTGGGAATCCTTTTCTATTCTTCAACCTTTCGACATTTTTAGAGTCACTGATTCCCCAAAACAACAATATTACAGCGATTAAACTTGGAATTGTAGCAATAAAATAAGCCATTCTCGCGTTGTCAACACTGTTTCCTCTAGACGCTAGATAAGCCAACAAGAAATAGCAGCCAAGAGACCCGAACATAGAGCCAGCTGTGGCGAAACTTTGTCTAATTCCATAACTTGTGCCTTTTAATTTCTTTGGTACGCAATCTGCGATAAGCGCATCGCGCGGCGTATCCCTCATGCCGTTAGCAACGCGCTCTATTACCTGCGCAGCTGTATACTGAAAAATTGTATTAGCCAAACCAAAAATTGGTTTCGTAATAGCTGCACATCCATACCCAAAAAGGATAAGAGCTTTTCTTTTTCCTATATAATCACTAATGACACCTGAGCACAACTTAACTAAATAAGATAATGCCTCTGTAATCCCTCGAATATGCCCAACAGCAGCTTCTGACGCGCCTAACACCTGCGTTATAAAAAACGGCGTCAAAGAGGTAATGACAACAGAAGCGGAATTCATAAAAAAGCTAACGATACCTAGAACCCAAATAGTTCTTGGGATCTTTTGATTTTCAGGAGATATATGTAAATTTTCTTTTATCGCATTCATCAGACATCCATAACGAATTTTGCTGCGTATTTTTACCATAAAAACGCATATTTTCATAGAGTTTTTTTTAACTTTTGCTTAACCCCGTAGATTAACAAAAGAAAGAAAAAATAACGGCGTATAAAGAAACCACGAGATTTACAAAATTTTTTAGCCAATATAACGCTTAATAGTATTTAACAAAATCTCTGCCAATTTTTCGTGATTAGTGTGCATCTCTCTTTATTTTTCAATATTGCGTCTCAGTATTCATACACAGGAAAATGATTAACCAGAAAAACGCAGACTCGTTTGTTACAATATTGTATCTATTTTTGCGCGAAATTTCTCTAAAATTTTAGATGCGCAGCGGTTGTGTTAATATAAAATTAGAGATAGAACGTAAACGGTGTGATGTGTGAGGGATTTCAGCATTCACACGTGTTTGTTTTTTAAGAGGTTGTTAATATGAGGAATAAACTAAAGTTGTTGATTTGTTGTATATGTATATCTTTTTGCTATCCGTCTAACTGTATGCAAAATATTGCTAGAGCATTTATTAATCACATTGGCAGGACTTTGTGTTCACTTAAAAACCATCCAGTTGAAGCTACTATTAGTACAGCAGCCAATTATAGCTTTTGTCGAGAAGCTATCACATTGGCCCCTAAAGCTTTTATGAGGTGGCAATTCGGAGATATTTTGCATGATTGGAAAATGAAATTTAGAATAAATTGCCCATTAAATGCATCTACATATGATAAAGGTTGTGTAAACTTCATATATAAAGACACATTACCATGGGCACATGATGAAGATAGCGAGGATGTATTTCCTGACGCTCCTTGTAATATGTGTGGGCTAGACTATTTGCATTTATAAACTTTCATTCAAGTGGAATATGTGACTTTGCTTTATGTAAGATGGGTATTTACATCCAACATTAAAGCAAGTCACATAAAACCACACAAGTCCAGGTAATATAATTATTTGTATTAATGTTACCAATGACTTTTGAAGAGCTAATTTTAAAGAATCGCAAGTAGAGTAAAAATAATGCATTATCAAAACTATACCTTGTATTGCTAAGATAATACATTTGTCGAAATCGCTACTACATTTATAAAAATGTAACGCTATGAAAGTCAAGGACATGACCGTTCGAACTGCATATTTCGACCACATTATTTTAAAGTTGTCACACACAAAATATTTTAACATAATAGCAATAATGTAATAGTTTAATTATATTATATGGGCTATAGCGATCGTTGTCAAGTTTATTGCCCAATTGTAAAAAAATAACTCTTTTCATTGCTATTTTAAAATTGACTAGCATGTAAATAATGGTTATGTAGATGCGATTACAAGTATTAAAAAAATACTCCAAACTAAATGGCATAATGAAGTGAGGTTAATATGGTGAGCAAAAATACAAAATATCCTGAGCATTGTAGCAAAAGATGTCATATTGACCTAGCAGCTAAAAATATGAGGAATAGCAAGAAACGTAAATTTCATAAGAGTGTGCGCAAGTTTGAGATGGCTCGTATCTTTTTAGTAATATTCGTTATATTAGAAATTTGGAGTAATTATTTGTGACCTTTTGATAAAAGCACTGACAGTATGTGCTATTTTTTGTATCACTTTTTTAGCATTATTTTTGTGTGCGCATTCTTTTTTAGGATGTATTATTTAAGGATAATGTTGAATGTTATCTACATATTAATTAGCTGTTTGATTATTGTTCGCATATTATGATTAAGAAGAAATTATTTGATGGTATTTGTGTATTATTTCTTATGAAACTTTGCTCTTATGTGAATTGGCGCATGTTCATTCCTGATCAAATATACATAATAGTACCGCATAAGTTATTTATCAACGTTGTTTTGTCTGTATTAGTTATAAGCTGGTATGTGGCTGGCTTTTTAAAATTAAGAAAATGGGAAAAATTTTTCAGATAATTCTAACTGTGAGTAAGATCTTGCAGTAGAGAAAAAGCAAACAATGTAGGAGAAATTAAAACTAATAGCATAAAAATAGCTGCATTAGGGAGTAATGTTTTACAATATACATATTCTCTTGTAATACAAAGAAGAAGTATGCAACAGAATCGCACAAAATTACTTGTTCAAGGACTCTAATTACCAGCGTAAATTACAAAATATGAATCACTTGTACTTTAACAATGTACCATCGTCGCATAGTATATACATAGCTCTATCTACTATAATAGGTTCGACGCTTATTCTCTTTCCAATTGAAATACTTTTTTCTATTTCTCCACTTTTTGGCGAAACATACATAATGTATCCTGACGGAGAAATTACAATAATATTACTTGAATTAGAAAACACGAAATATTCATTGTGAGCTATATTCTGTTTATGCAAGAAACCTTTATAAAAACCTTTAAATGAGAAACTGCGAATATCTTCTTTTGTATATATCTTTTTAACCCATGTTACAGCGCCAGTACGTTTGTTTATACATACTAAATTTGAATTTTTATCAACAACGAATATATGGTTAACGCTTGTAGCTAGGTTAGACAAACCTCCTGCATCTTGTCCCCATATTTTTGCGCCTGTAGCACTATCGAAAGCGACGCACGTGCCTGTTGGAGATATAACATAAAGCATGTTCCCAGATATTACTGGCGATACGCGTAGATGTTGAATTGAGGAGGAAGCTTCTGTAGAAGAGAACTTAGATACATTTGTTTCCCAAATTCTTAATCCATTTTCTTTCTCTACGCATATCAACTCACCTGATGATGTTGGAATAAACAACAATTTATCGCAAATTGCGGGTGCTGGTCCTCCTATATAACTCACAAATGCGTCAACACCTTTGTCTGACCATATTATTTTTCCATTTTTTGGATCTAATTTATGGAACGAGCTGTCAGAGCAAATTATGTATGCAAAGCCACTATCTATAGTAATAGCAGAGCCTTTACATGGCGCAGGTAGTTTTTTTCTCCATAAAACCTTTCCGTTCTTTAATGAAATTCCAATGCACTCAGAAAATGATGTCGAGACTAAAAGTATATCTCCTGAACATGCAATCGCTGCTCCAGCTTGGCCGGTTTCACCTTTAACTGTAGTGCTTGTCGCCCAGCGTTCTTTTCCATCTTTTGCGTTTATATTATGGATAACACCACCTGCGTCAACAAATATTACATTTTCATTGACAAAGATAGGCGCTGTAGTAACACAATTACCATTTAAACTCTCTGAAGCAGACACAAATTCCCACTCTTTTTTAGGGGAAACAGAGAATGATAACGCTTCTACATTATTTGTAGAATTTAAATTAGGCTGAGTCCATTCCGTAACATTTTTCTCTGCTAATAGTGATACATCAACTCCTATATCAGAGATCACTAATGCACTATCTGAGACAATAATATCTTTCCTATCTCCGGTGATCTTATCTTTAGAAGAACAAGAAATAAGAAGCAAACTTAACGCAAAAAAATGTATTTTTTTAAAACTCATACGACTAAATCATAAATCTAAATGTTAGCCATTCTATCACGATCATAATTTTTCTTACAGAGAAAATTTTCGCAGTAAATTCATGCAAAGCTCTAGTAACGCTCAAACGCTACATCTAAATAGTTAGTATTATCTATATGTTTAAAATGTTTGGATTTAAAATGAATATTACCAAAATCACTTGTAACTTCTATCTTGAAATATCCTATATTTATAAGAGTGGCTATATTCATTTTTTGATACTCATTAAGAATGTCATGAAAATTCATTTGTTTGTTGATTCCACTACGTACAAATTGAGATTTTGTGGGATCTATCCCTTTGTTGTTCCAATCACTTATTTTTGAAATTTTTGGGAATATTTTTTTCCCATCGTTTGCAATATGAAAAATTTGCTGTTCAATTAAAGCTGGATGATAGCCAAACTTATAACTCCCACCATACGCATACATATCTATTTCGTTTTGATTAAATCTTAATTCTTTGAGAGTTTGAAATTCATATTTTACTCTTCCTATTTCCATGCCATTAATGTCTATTTCAAACGTTTCAAAAATTTTCCCACAAATATCTATTTTGCTGTTTTGTGAATACGCAGATCCGTAATTGTTGTACATTAATGATATTGCTTCACACGCCTGTTGATTTTCATACAGATATATACGATCTTTTGCGCCTGTTATTTTGACATTTGATTCGACAAGATGCGGTTGGAAATAACACGATAGATTTATAATGTCAGGAATAGAGATAATTTTGACATTTGATATATCATTATGTGTACTTGTTTCTAAAAATACTTCTTTGTTCGAGTATTCTTCAAGATGCTCTGAATATTGTTCATCTTGATTTCTGCTATTCTGTAGACAAATCCTCTTTAATGTATTTTCTAAATACATATAAACTCCATAATATTTTCGAAGATTGCAGAACTGAATAAGTTTAACAAAATTATCTAAAAAAATCAATTATTCGGGAATCGCGAATCATATCGGCCTTGAATTAAATTTATTGATGAGCAGTAGCACAGAGAGTCTGAGCATTTCAGCTG